>QQUO01000304.1 GCA_008501575.1 Pseudomonadota bacterium | reverse complement strand
ATCAAGGAAATTTAGCCATCGACGGCCATGACCACCTGGTCTATTTAGCCCCTTCGATGGTCAATTTACAATTGGCCCAAGAGCGTAATCCGGAGATTGTGTTCCATAAAACCACGGAAACCTTACCGGTCGATTAAGGACTTGATTATTGTGGAAATTACTTGACAATTTGCGCCAGTTGATTAAAATTCGCGCTCTCAAGTGGCTATATAGCTCAGTTGGTTAGAGCACAGCATTCATAATGCTGGGGTCGGTGGTTCAAGTCCACCTATAGCCACCACTTCCTGCTGTATTTTCTTTAGTGATTCTCGTTGTTTTGGGTTTTTATTCAATTATAATAACCTGATGCGCTACTTCTTGTTTTCTATATTGTTATTTATTGGTTTGTCCGGTCAGGCCGATGACAATCAGTGGGTGACTTTGGGACAAGCCAATATCGACTGGGGTTATATCACACCCTATCAACTTAAATTACAAGCCCCCATCGGCCATCACAACTTGCGAGACATTCGCAGCGGTATCCAACCGGTACGTTTTAAAATCACCTGGCTGTCACCCAAAACATCCCAGGCAGACGTACAATCACACTTCAAAGCACTGATTGAATCTAAACTAAGCTCCCCGGAATCCATTCAATTTAATCAAGCCGTGATTACAAAATTACTGGATAAGTTACCGGCCACGAAAAGGCATGACCTTTGGCATGTTGTTTTTTCTCCGGATCAAGGTACCTTATTCATTATTGAGGAACAAGTCGTTCACACCATGATTGGTGCAGAGGTTAACCGCGCCTTATATCAAGCGTGGCTCTACCAACATCCGGTAACAACGGCCAAATTACTGAAACGATTAAATCAACATCAATAACACAACTTACAAGGCTTCAATTCATGGTAAAAGTATTCACGATATTATTTCTTGGTCTTAGCATCAGTGCCGCCGGTGCTGAGATACCCACCGCCACAGTCAATGGTGTTAAGGATAGCCGTGACACGGTCATTGCCCTTCGCCACGCGACGGTATATGTAACCCCTGAAAAGACATTAACGGATGTTACTGTGGTCATTAAAGACGGCAAAATAAGTGACTTTCTCAGTAACAACCAAATCCCGGACAATGCGGTGGTTATCGATTACCAGGGCATGCACATTTATCCTGGGTTTATTCATTTAGATACTGAGGTTGGATTACCGGAACCGGCCAAACGGCCGCCGTTTAAATGGTCCGGCCCGGAAACCTTACAAAGCACCACTGAAGGGGCTTACAATGCCAATGAGGCCATCAAAGCAGGTTATAATGCCGCTGACCAGTTCAAACCGAATAGCAAGGCCAATATGGCTTTACGCAAAGCCGGTTTCACCAGCGCCCTCAGCCACCGCCATGATGGCATAATGCGCGGCACCGGCGCTTTAGTCAGCTTAGCGGATAACCCGGCGCAATTAACCTTATTGTCGAGCACGGCCAGCCAGCATTTTTCTTTTGATAAGGGTTCTTCTAAACAGGACTACCCGGTATCGCTGATGGGTGCCATGGCCTTAATCAGACAAACATTTCTGGATGCTGATTGGTACCAACAACAAAATAAAATGACGGATTTGGATTTAGCCGCCATCAATAAAAACAGTCAATTACCCCATATTTTTACCGCTAAAAACTGGCAGCAAACTTTATTGACTCGTAAACTAAGCGATGAATTTAAACGGTCTTTTGTTGTTAAAACTGCCGGTGATTCTTATCAATCATTACAGGCGGTGGCTGACACCGGCCAAACATTAATTGTACCGCTTAATTATGCCAAAGCCCCGGAAATAAACTCACCCCTGGACAGTTTTCATGTGGATTATTCTGATTTAAAGAAATGGCAAGTGACCCCTTTTAATACCCGGCTGTTAGCGGATAAAGGTGTGCGCTTTGCACTGCTGCCCGGTGAAGATAAACAGGGTCTTAAAACATTTTTAGCAGACTTACGCAAAGCGGTAGAACACGGACTCAATGAACAAACCGCTTTGGCCGCTTTAACCACTGTTCCGGCTGCCATTTTAAAACGAACAGACATCGGTCATTTGAACAAAGGGGCCCGGGCTGATTTTATCGTCCTTGATCAAGCCTTATTTAATAAAGAGGCCACCATAAAGGATTCCTGGATTAATGGGGAACGGGTAGAAATCGATGCCATCACGCCATTAGCTGCAGGTGCTTACACCCTGACCGTTGATGGGCGCAGCCACGATGTAAATTTTAGTTTTAAAAAAGGCCAATTAAAACTTAAACCCATAACCGACAATGGCCCTGTAATCAGTGCCAAATTGGATGGCCAATTACTCACTGTTATGATTGCAGAACAAGCACCATTAATGGCTTGGGTCAGCCACGGTGACATTAAACCCCTGCCCTCTGATCACCGCTGGTCAATCACTGCAATAGAGCAAAAAGGTGAGGTATCGGCCACCGAAACAGATGAACCAAGCAGCAAAACCATCCCCAATATTCCCAATCCATTTAGCGCCTATGGTTTAGCTGATACCACGACGCCGGATACAGTGCTGTTTAAAAATGCCACGGTTTGGACCAATGAAGAGGAAGGCATTCTTGAACACAGTGATGTCCTGGTCGCCAATGGTAAAATTAAACAAATTAGCCGGCAGATAGATATCAGCAAGGCCGACTTAGTCATTGATGCCGGTGGCCGGCATTTAACTTCCGGTATTATTGATGAACACACGCATATCGCGCTGTTGTCCGTTAATGATGTGGCGGTTAATTCTGCAATGGTGCGGATGGCTGATGCGATTAACTCAGAAGACATCAACATATACCGTAATTTAGCCGGGGGTGTTACCGCCGCACAATTATTGCACGGTTCTGCCAATCCAATCGGTGGCCAATCTGCTTTGGTCAAAATGCGCTGGGGGGTGTCACCGCAGGAAATGTTAATTGATGGGGCTGATGGCTTTATTAAATTTGCCTTGGGTGAAAATGTAAAACGATCGAGAAACAATCAATCAATACGCTATCCCCTCACCCGTATGGGCGTTGAACAAGTTTATCGGGATGCCTTCAATGAAGCCCAAAAATATCAAAAAGAATGGCAGGAATATAACGATTTAAGCCGCTCGAAAAAGAACAAGGCCACCCCGCCTCGCCGAGATTTGGCCCTGGAAGCGACCGCTGAAGTCATCAATCAAGAACGTTATATCAGTTGTCATTCTTATGTACAGTCAGAAATCAGTATGCTGATGCATGTGGCTGAGGATTATAATTTTAAGGTCAATACCTTTACCCATATCTTAGAAGGTTATAAAGTTGCAGATCAAATGAAAGCCCATGGGGTTGGTGCCTCAACTTTTGCTGATTGGTGGGCCTATAAATGGGAAGTCAATGAAGCCATTCCCTATAATGCCGCCATTATGGACCAGGTGGGATTGGTCACAGCCATTAACTCAGACTCTGCTGAAATGTCCAGACGGCTCAATCAGGAAGCCGCCAAAACCATCAAATATGGTGGTTTAAATGAACAAGATGCCTGGAAAACAGTGACTTTAAATCCGGCCAAATTATTACACCTGGAGCAGCGAATGGGCAGCATCAAAGTGGGCAAAGATGCCGATTTGGTGCTGTGGTCAGATAAACCCTTGTCCATATATGCCCAAGCGGAAAAGACCATGGTGGATGGTGTCATTTATTTTGATCGTGACCAACAAACAGCCTTAGAAAGGCAAATCAATGAAGAAAAAATGGCTTTGATTAAACAAAGTCAAGCCTCTGATGACACCAAAAAAGCAACCATTAAAGCAGCCCAACCACCCCTGCATTGCGACACCTTAATCACCGAAGATGCCTATTTGCATTTAAATAACGGAGCCGAATAATGAGAACATTAATAATCCTATTATTGGCCTTTTCCCTCAGTCAAGCCCTGGCCATTCGACCACAACCGGCCCCGGCCCCTGAAGGACCACAAACCTTTATCAATGCCACCATTCACACCGGTGAAGGTGGCGTGTTAGAAAACGCCATGATGGTCATTGATGCTGGTACCATCCGCTACTTAGGTGAATACCAAGCAAGCCAACAACAAGGGCAGATAATCGATGTACAACAGCAACATATTTACCCGGGATTTATTTTAACCAATACCAACCTAGGTTTAACCGAGGTGGATGCCGTGCGTGCCTCGCTGGATTATCAGGAAACCGGCGAGCTTAACCCCAATGTCCGTACTGCCATTGCTTATAATGCCGACTCGATGCGCATACCACCCATGCGTTATAACGGTATTTTATTGGCTCAAGTGGTGCCTACAGGTGGTTTGGTGAGTGGTCAATCTGCGGTGGTGCAGCTGGATGCCTGGAATTGGGATGATGCATTGGTTCAGAGTGATGATGGTCTGCATATTAACTGGCCGGCACAGTGGATTAAGAAGTTTGACTTTAGTAGCTTTAGCATGAAGTTGGAGCAAGACAAAAACCACAGTGAAAAAGTCACCAAAATCAAAGCCCTATTCAAAGATGCCCGGGCCGGTCATAGCCCCGACAATATAAAACTCAAGGCCGTGGCATCTGTTTTTCAAGGTGACAAGCAAGTCTATATACATGCTTCCACACCCAAAGCCATCATTGAAAGCATTGAATTTATGCAGTCTATTGGTATCGAAAAACCGGTGCTGGTGACTGATTCAGCGGCCTTATCGGTACTCGATTTCATTGTCTCGGCCGATGTTCCGGTGATTGTCAGTACGGTTCATGATTTACCGCAACGCAACGACAGCCCAATAGATCAACCCTATAAAGTTGCCGCTAAGCTACAGCAAGCCGGCATCTTAACAGCCGTCACTTACCCGGGTTCCATGAGTTCTCGCAATTTAGGCTTTACCGCTGGCACCACTGTGGCACAAGGCCTCGAAAAAGAGACGGCCCTACAATTAATTACCTTAAATCCGGCCAAAATATTAAAAATTGATAACCATTACGGTAGTTTAGCCGTCAATAAAAGCGCCACTTTTTTTATTTCTGCCGGTGATGCTCTGGACATGGCAAGTCAACAACTACAGTACGCTTATATTGATGGCCGACCCATCGAATTAGACGGCAAGCAACAAAAGCTTTATCAACGCTATCACGATAAATATCAACCGGCTGAGTAGTTATTATGCTCTGTATCCAACACCATAGCACCGATCCATACTTTAATTTGGCGGTGGATGAATATATTTTTAAACACAAGGATGAAGATTGTTTTATGTTATGGCGCAATGACAATGCCATTATTGTCGGCAAACATCAAAACACCCTGGCAGAAATCAATCTTGACTATGTTCAAGACAAAGGCATCAAAGTGGTCCGGCGAATGTCCGGCGGTGGTGCAGTCTATCATGATTTAGGCAACCTCAATTTCACCTTCACAAAAACCGGTGAGCAAGCCGGTCAGGTGGACTTTCATTTATACACCCAACCGATCATTGATGTGCTCAAGGAGTTGGGTGTTAATGCCGAGTTTCAAGGACGTAATGATTTGGTCATCGATGGCAAGAAGTTTTCCGGGAATGCCGAATATATTTTTAAAAATAAAGTACTTCATCATGGCACCATTTTATTTTCATCACACATGCCTGATATCAGCGGCGCTTTAAAAGCCAATCCCCTTAAATTTAAAGACAAGGCCGTCAAATCAATTCCTAAACGGGTGACCAATGTTATGACACATTTGGCCGAACCCATTTCGTTGGATGCTTTTACAGACCGGGTCATGGCACACATTATCAACACCCATGACAACTGTCAGCCATATACCCTCAGCGAGGCTGACATCGCCGCGATTAATCAGATTCGGGATGAAAAATACGCCACCTGGGAATGGAATTACGGCCTTTCACCTCAATACAACTTTCAACAAGGCATCAGAACCAAAGGTGGTACCTTAGAAATGCACCTGGATGTCCATCAAGGGGTGATTAAACAGTGTCGAATTTTTGGTGATTTTTTTACCACCGGTGATATCAGCGAAATTGAATCTGTCTTAATCGGTCAACGCCATGATAAAACGGCCATCCGGGCTTGTTTAAAGCCGTTTAATATCGAAGACTACTTTCATCATATGACGCTGGAAGATTTGCTTACCGCCATGTTTTAAGCTGAAAGATACGCATAAAAAAAAGGCTCTGTTGAGCCTTTTTTTATCCTTGTGATGTTCTTTTAAAACTGATTCTGTTGATTTAACAGATTTTCATTAATGCTGATATCAGCAGATTGTCTTAAGGCTTGCAGCAACAGCTGCGCCTCGTTGGTTTTGATGTTGCGTTCAAGTTGGGCGGCTTCTTGATTCACCTCGGTTAAAGAAGCTTCTTCAGGTGACTTAATGGCCAACAATTCCACCACAGCCACATCATTATTGTTGCCTTGAACAACATGAATGGTCTCATCGGTTTTTTCCGGAGCCATTAAACGAAACACCGCATTAACCACATTAACCGGGTGATTGGAACCAGTTCGCTTAACATCACGAGCGGCCACAATGGTTAAATCAAATTCATCAGCCAAGGCATTTAAATTAAGGTCATCCTGTTGTGCTTTGGTTTGTACATCCTGGGCCAACTGTTGGGCCTTTTCTGCAGCTTTCTGGTTACTTAGACGGGTTTTAATACTGTCTTTAACTTCTTCCAAAGGCTTCACTTCTGCCGGCTTAATTTGATTCATATGCATAAACACGATGTGGGTGTCTGTTAAGTTAATCACATCTGAATTTAATAAATCATCCTTAACCATGGGTGAGAATGCCGCCTGAACAAACGCCTGATTGGCCGCCACGCCTTTACCACCAGAGCGCGAAAAGAAGTCCGTGGTTTGAACCGTTAATTCAGTGGCTTCCGCCGCTTGCGACAGGCCGCTTTGAGCATCCAGAACCAAGCCTGATAATTCGTTGGCTTTATCCAAGAACAAGGTTTGTGCTTGTTGTGCCTGTAACTCCACAACGATATCAGCACTCACTTCCTCATAAGAAGGAATTTGCGGCTCCCTGATTTCTTCTAATTTAATAATGTGGTAACCAAATTCAGTTTTCACAGGCTCAGAAATTTGACCTTCTTGCATTGCAAATAAGGCGTCATTAAAAGCCTCGACCATGTCACCAGGGCTCACCAATCCCAAATCTCCGCCTTGCTCAGCCGAACCCGGGTCTTGTGAATATTGTTTGGCCAAATCCGCAAAAGAATCACCCTGTTCTAACCGTTCTTGAATGGTTGCCAAAGTCGTTTGTGCTTGCTCATCATCATTGATTAGAATATGCGCGGCTTTACGTTGTGCCGGTTTTTCAAATCGTTGCTTATTTTCTTCGTAATAGGCCAATGTGTCTTGCTCAGATACATCGATTTGACTGGCCACCTGCACAGCATCCAATTCGATGTAATCAACTTTGACCATTTCTTCAGTCATAAACTGATCGCTGTTATTGTTATAAAAATCGCTGATTTCTTCATCAGTCACGGTAACTTCTTCATTAAATCGATTGGCTTCAATTAAAAAGTAATCGAAATCACGGGTTTGGTTACGTAACAGAGCAATGGTTTTTGCTTCTTTGGGTGTCATAAATGCGGTGTCATTAAATAATTGATTGACCGCCTGGGACGCCTCTTCATTGACAATACGGGCTTGTAATGATTGTGCTGTTTGATTGGTTTGTGCCAAATAACCGGCATATAATTCGCGATCGAATTCGCCATTGGCATTTTTAAATATGTCAACGTCACTTAAAACAGATCGAATTTGTTCGGCGGTAACGGTAAAACCATTTTTGTGAGCCGCTTGTCGATGTAATTCACTGTTTATCATCGATTCCAAAAAATTACGGCGCATCATCGGTGAATCAAAAAAATCCGGCGGTAATTGATCGCCGTATTGACTCAACATATTTTGCCGATAGGTGGCAAACTGATTGCTGTAATCACTGTAGGTGATGGTTTCACCATTGACAGTTGCCAATGAATCACCGCTGGACTGTGAAAAATAATCACCCACACCCCATAAGGCAAACGCCAAAATTAAGATACCCATGACGATGGTCATGAATAAGCCCGTTGATTTATCTCTAATCCAAGTTAACATCAGTTTTATTTATCAAATTAAAATTAAAAAAAAAGGATGTCGATTGACACCCTTTTTTATCTGGCGGAGCGGACGGGACTCGAACCCGCGACCCCCGGCGTGACAGGCCGGTATTCTAACCAACTGAACTACCGCTCCGAATCTGGTGGGTGCTGAGGGGCTTGAACCCCCGACCCTCGCCTTGTAAGGGCGATGCTCTCCCAACTGAGCTAAGCACCCGATTCAAGGGGCGTTAGTTTACTGCATCTTTTAGTGCTTTGCCAGCCTTAAATGATGGAATTTTTGCCGCTTTAATTTGAATGGTTTCACCAGTGCGAGGATTACGTCCTTGACGGGCTGCACGGTGTTTTACAGAGAAAGTACCGAAACCTACAAAAGTTAATTTATCGCCTTTTTTTAATGCTTTAGTGATGGTGTTGACAACTGCGTCAAAGCAATCACCAGCTGTTGCTTGAGAGACATCTGCTTGTTCAGCAACTGCTTTAATAAAATCTTGTTTTTTCATTGTTTATCTCCTTCGAATTACAATATTTAAATGTTGACTTAACCGCCAAGAACCGCGCATTTTATACCAAGTGTCAGGCATAAAGCCATCACTATTTATTAAAAAATGGCACAAATGTGAGGTTTTTCTTACAATTAAGAAGTGACGATCAAACGACCCTCTTATGAGTGCGTTACATCATATCACAATCAATAATAATGTCATTGAATTAGTGATGATTTTCTTCACTCAAACCATGTCTTTTGTTCGGCACATGAACCGATTGACCGGAATCATCATCTGATTTAATGTGTTTGATTTTGTCAGCCAAAGCCAACGTTAATACTTCATCAATCCACTTCACCGGAATAATGTTCAATTGAGAACGTAAAGCCTCGGGTAGTTCGGTCAAATTCTTTTCGTTTTCTTTTGGAATAATCACTGTTTTTATCCCGCCTCGTAATGCCGCCAGTAGCTTTTCTTTTAAGCCGCCAATGGCCAATACCCGGCCGCGCAAGGTAATCTCACCCGTCATCGCCACAGTGGCTTTAACCGGATTCTGGCTAAGCGCAGAAACCAAAGCAGTACACATGCCAATACCGGCGCTTGGGCCATCTTTCGGTGTGGCGCCTTCCGGTACATGAATGTGAATGTCACTGTCTTTAAAAATGGCCGGTGATATACCAAATAATTGTGCCCGCGATTTAACCACTGATAAGGCGGCCTGAATGGACTCTTTCATGACGTCGCCCAAATGACCGGTGTGGGTCAATTTTCCACGACCGGGATAAACAGAGGCTTCAATTTGTAATAAGTCACCACCCACTTCAGTCCACGCCAATCCGGTTACAGTACCCACTTCATCACTTTTCTCAGCGACACCGAAATTAAATTTCTGCACCCCTAAGTAATCGGCCAGGTTTTTAACCGAGACTTTTATCGTGGATAAATTCGTGTCCGTTAATAACTGTTTGACAGATTTACGGGCAATTTTTGCGATTTCTCGTTCTAAATTTCTCACCCCGGCTTCGCGGGTGTAATAACGTACAATATTTTTAATTGCTGCTTTTGAAATTTTAACTTCTGATTTTTTCAAGCCATGCGCTTTCAATTGTTTAGCGATAAGGTGCTTTTCAGCAATGGCCACTTTCTCTTCTTCCATGTACCCCGGTATGCGAATAATTTCCATGCGATCGCGCAAAGGTGCAGGAATATTTAAGGAGTTGGCAGTGGCAATAAACATCACTTCAGATAAATCAAAATCCACTTCCAGATAATGATCAGAAAAATGACTGTTTTGTTCCGGATCTAAAACTTCCAACAAGGCAGAGGCCGGATCGCCACGAAAATCACGGGACATTTTATCCAATTCATCCAACACCATCACCGGGTTACAGGTACCGGCTTTATTGATGTTTTGAATCACCCGACCGGGCATTGAACCAATGTAGGTACGGCGATGACCGCGAATTTCTGATTCATCAGAAACCCCACCCAATGAAAATCGGGTAAAGTCACGATTAGTGGCTTTGGCAATGGAGTGACCCAAGGATGTTTTACCCACCCCCGGTGGTCCCACCAGACACAATATGGCGCCTTTCATTTTCGGCGTTCTTTGTTGTACCGCCAAATATTCTAAAATCCGTTCTTTAATTTCATCCAGGCCATAGTGGTTATCATCTAAAACCTTTTGCGCATAATCCAAATCCAGTTTTAAATCATTGCGTT
>QQUO01000154.1 GCA_008501575.1 Pseudomonadota bacterium | reverse complement strand
CGCTGCGGAGGATCATTGGTGGCGCACTTCAAGAAAACTTAATTGAAAACTCAGGTTTTTATAGGCACCAACACACAACAGCAAAACGTTGCTTGTCCATGACTTGCTGATTACTGGCATCAATTCACCCCCTTTTTTTCACCATTATAATAAGTGAAAATGGCATATCACGCAATAATTAAACCGTACACCTATGGGCTCATTGATTCATTTTTATGGGGTTTTTTTCGTTCAGAATAAATTAAGAGGTATATTCCCTTTAAAAATTTAAAGCCATCAACCACTAATTATTGACATATAAAACTCAGGGAAACAGATTCCTTTTCCCCCGCAAATAGTTCTCTTTACTTCATGCTCGTGAAGCCTTACCGCTCGGCTTAAATCAGGTAAAAATACACTTAAAATTGCGTTTTCAAGACATAAACAACCTGGCCCAATCTTTATCACCCCAAAACACCTAATTTTAGATGTTTTATAGCACCTTAATTTAACTCAAAAACACGGCTGATGGCCTTCATCTAGTGCCTGTTCTTGTTTATTCAGCGTTCAAAAATACAATCTTGACATTGAGCGTACAATCGTACACTATGTTTGATTAACAAATTAAACCTCTCTAAGGGATTATATGGCTACTTTATCAAAAATTAAATCGCAACCATCAATACGTTTTTTCCATTCGATTGAGTTGAAAGAAAAAACTGATGCCGTATTATCTGAACTGGAGTCAAACCCAGATTACCCCAAACATGGACATGCCATGGCAGACTTGGTTGCCGAACTTATTGATGCGGGTATGGATTATTACTTTGTAAAGGCACTCAAGCAGGCTGAAATTGGATTTATCTCTGAAAAATCAGCAATGTTGGGTATTGCAAGTGCGGTTAAGCTTATTAGTTCAGTAAGCCGAAAATTTATTGTCCGCATGGATGCGAATCAGTTATCGATAGTTGCCAGTCATATTCAATCGCTTGCTGCCTCTAAGTAGTTGCAATCAAAAGTTTGGATTTATTGTAAAGCCAATAACTAATCGGGGACAGGCATCAAAAAATCATCTGGAATGATTTTTACAATTGACTTCCTTATCAATTGCCCTCCGGGTTACATGAAAAAGTTTTCCCAAAACTTTTTTCACGCAAGCCCCGCAGGGGTAAGTCTCATGGACGAGACGAATAAAAAATCATCTGGAATATTTTTTCACGTAGCCCGAAGGGGTGAGTCTCAGGGATGAGACGAATAAAAAACACAGCACCAAAAGCAAGGGCCACGAGGCCAAATGGTCTGTAGGAATTCGACTTAAACCTGCTATGGAATAACCTGCGTTTCACAAGTATCTCTCATTACTTTAAGCTCTTGAAACCTTACCGCTCGGCTTGAATCAGGTAATAATACACATAAAACAGCGTTTTCAAGACATTACCAACCTAACCCAAAATTTATCACCACAAAACACCTGATTTAGATGTTTTATTGCAACAGAATTGTCTTAAAAAATCGGTTGATGGCCTTCATCTCATGCCTGTGCTTGTTTATTTTTTAGTCAGCCAATTGTGCCCTCATGAGCGGACTCATCAGCATTTGTATCAATAATTTTGTATTGAGGTGTATCGATTGAGCCATGTCCACGACATACTTTTCAAGTTCAGCAATGGCTTCACTATCAAAATACAGGCCATTGAACAGCACGGCTTCAATTGATTGTGTGTTTTCAATGTGTTCCAGAGGATTGTCGTGAAGTATAATTAAATCAGCACGTTTTCCTTCCTCTACAGTACCTGTTATTGATTCAACACCACTGAATTGAGCCGGCCACAAGGTGGCTGCCAACAATGCCTTGCCTGGGGTTAAACCGGCCTCAACCAAATTCTGTAACTCATGATGGACGCTGAGACCACTAAAGACTAAAGTGTCAATATTATCTGTACCCACCAGAATACGCATCTGGTGCCGGTGTGCTTTTTTTATCTGCGCTTTGGCTAACTGGTAATAATCCATGTGCACAAAACGGCCGTCTTTATCAAAGCCTTTAGTGGCCGCTCTGTTGACGTCTGGTTCCCACATCAAAGCTTTGACCACGGTGGGAATGTAATCAAAACTGGGGTGGCCATTAAAGGGATTATGTCTCGATTGTGCACTCATTTTAAGTGTGGTTAAAGTAGGAACCCACGCGGTTTGGCTCTGACCCATAAGGCGCATTAATTGGTCACACTTTTGAGGGTCTTGTTTGTTAATGATATCTCTGATTAAATCCGGTGTGTACGATGAGACAGGGTCAGGCAGTGCCCTGAATGATGCAATTCCTGCATAACATTCAAAAGCAAATAACCTGCCGTGTTCTAGACTGGTTATGTTATTTGCCAAGGCTTGTACTAAGGATACTTTTAGTGGTTTATGCCCGGCGAGTTTAATCCCTTGTTTTGTGGATTCATGAGCCAGCCATTTAAACTGATCAGAACTTACTTCGGTATAAGTTTTAATGAAATCAACACCCTGGCCAACATAAACACCTACTAACTGAGCAGCATCACTGCGGGTGTTTAA
>QQUO01000055.1 GCA_008501575.1 Pseudomonadota bacterium | reverse complement strand
ACTTGATTGCTCGTTCGGTAGGCAGCATTGATGCGTCGATCTTCGTAGTCATAATGAAAGTTTAGGTTGTTGCGCAACTTTCTTTTCAGGCGTTGCCTCGTCATGTTTTTCTTTTCGAGCATGTTTTCATCAAAATATAAGTCGTATAAATTTTGCCTGAATTCAGGAAGACTTGGTTGGTGGTCTCCAAGAACCAGAATGATAGCTGGCTTTGTGGACTTCTCGAAATGATTTATTAATTTACCAATGGCTTTATCAGCTGTATGAATTGAATTTATGTAGGTTTTAAGATAACTTTTACCATCTCCAATGAAATCCCCATATACATCAAGGTCTGAGTTTAAGTAAGCATCGTAATCCCAAAAACCATGGGTCGAATTGGGAAATGAAAATATAAATTGCGGCTTGTCGTTTGATTCTGTAATGTTAATGATTTCATTAACCAAAGCCTTTTCGGATGGATATCTTCCTCTAATATCTCTTTCAATATTCTCTCGATTATAAAGCGTATAATAATAATCAAACCCTAAATAATGGTATGCCTTTTCGTAATTAAAGAATTTCATGGTGGCCACGTGAATGGCGTGAGTTGAATAGCCGTTATTCTTAAACTCTCTGGCTAAAGAAGGAAGTGGTCTGGTGAGATAATCAATATAAGGAATGGATTTCTCTGGCATAAATCGCATACTGAGTCCTGTAAGTAGTTCAAACTCAGGATTGGCAGAACGACCACCAATTTCTGGAGAAATCACAAACCCTGATAAACTTTTCTGGGCATACTTTCTAAAATTTGGAATAGGATCAAAGCTTGTCTTAATGTCTACTTGTTTGGGGTCAGCAAATGCTTCAATAAAAAATATAATTACATGAGGTTTGATTTGAATATCAATGTTGTTATATATGTTATGTTTATCAATAATTTTGTCTAATATTTTTGGGGAGTAATTAATGGGAGGTTTGATTTTTCTTTGTTGTAATAGTTGGTAGTAAAAAGCAAACAAAAATCCGTTTTGTTGTGGTAACTCGATGGGAACAACTTTAACGGATGAATCAAAACCTGTTCTGATTTTTTCTGCAATAGAGAATCGATAGAAAAACACTAATAGTCCAAAAATCGTTAAAAAAGAAAATAACATATACCGATATTGATTTAAAAATCGGTTTGGTGTGGTTTTTACGTAATATATTAAGAAAAATAAAATCAGGATGAGCACCAATAGCAGTTCTTTCCAATAACTCAACCAAATTTCAGGCGCTAAAAAGACTTGCATACTGTGTTTTATATCACCCGGTGAGAAAGTTAAGCCAAAAATTTTCATCATTTCGGTATTGATTAGCATCAAAACAATGTAAATGCCGGTTATCAGTATTAGTGACAGAAGTATACGACGCGTCACAATCGCTAGAATGACAAATGTGATAAATAAACTAATTGGTTCAAAATAAAAAGAGGTTTTAGCTCGACTAATCGGTACTAAATCAGTGGTTGCCTCAAAAATCAGGCCAGTTATCAAAAACATTAAAAAACAGTAGAGCACTATAGCTAAACTGATAAGAGTAATTTTGATGGGCTTTCTTATGTAAGTGGATAATGTCATTAATTTTTTTAAAACTTACTTTAAGTAAAAGCTGAAAGGAGTTGAACATTTTATGTCATAAACCCAATGGCTTCATCCTGGGAATTAATTTGGGGTATCTCGGGGAGAGATTTTAGCAGAATTTGGCCGTAGGGTTTGGTTTTGAAGCGGGGGTCGCAGAGGATAAGCAGGCCGTGGTCGGTTTCGCCGCGGATAAGGCGGCCGCTGCCTTGTTTGAGGGTGAGGGTGGCGTGTGGGATTTGTAGTTCTTTGAAGGGGAATTTGCCTTGGTTTTTGAGGTGGTTTTCTTTGGCTTTTTGAATGGGGTCATCGGGGTGCAGAAAGGGGATGCGGTCGATGATAACGCAGCTGAGGCCGGTGCCGCTGACATCGACACCTTCCCAGAAGCTGTAGGTGCCGAGTAGTAGGCCGTTACCATCTTTTCTGAATTCTTCTAAAATTTGCGAACTGTTGCTGTCATTTTGCACATAAAGATTACGGCCGAGCTTGCTGTGTTCAAAATAGGCTTTGGCGGCTTCGCGGTTTCGTTTGGCAGTGAATAAGAAAAAAATACCGCCGGGGATACTTTCGATGATGGGTCTGAGGTATTGGAACAGTTGGTTGTTGTAATTAAAGTGGTTGGGTTCGGGCAGCTGGCCGGGTTCGGGCAGCAATAATCGGGCTTGCTGTCGGTAGTTAAAGGGACTGTCCACATACAGGGTTTGGGCATCGTTGAAACCGGTTTGGGTTTGGAAATGATGAAAGCTCTGGTTGACGGTGATGGTGGCTGAGGTCATGATCCAGGCGGCGTCAATTTTGGCTTTAAAACGGCTTAAGGGGCCGGCCACATCCAGCGGGGATTTGTGTAGGGCAAAGCGGTTGTTACCGGCTTCGTACCAGTACACATGATCAGGGTCATTTCCTGCCATCCTGTCTTTAAGTAAGTCCAATAAGGAATTGAATCGTAAATAAGCTTGTTCAAT
>QQUO01000258.1 GCA_008501575.1 Pseudomonadota bacterium | reverse complement strand
CCATGGTACCGTTTGTGCGAACTGTGGAAGAAGGCCAGGCCGTGATTGATTTAATGGCAAAATTCGGCCTAAAACAGGGTGTCAACGGACTGAAGATTATTATGATGTGTGAATTACCCTCAAACGCCCTACTGGCTGATGACTTCTTGGATATTTTCGATGGCTTTTCCATTGGCTCCAACGACATGACCCAACTGACCTTAGGCTTAGATCGGGATTCAGGGATTATTGCTCATTTATTCGATGAGCGCGATCCGGCAGTGAAAAAATTATTATCCATGTCCATCCAAGCCTGTAAAAAACGCGGCAAATACATCGGCATCTGTGGCCAAGGCCCCTCAGACCACCCTGATTTAGCCCAATGGCTTATGGATGAAGGCATCGAAAGTGTGTCATTAAACCCCGATACCGTGGTGGAAACCTGGTTGAAACTGGCGCAAAAATAATATCTAACCATAAAGACGTCCAATCCGGGCGTCTTTAAACTATCCACCATTACCCTACCCTGACGTAGCGACAAAGCATGCCTTGTGGTTTCTGAAATTGCAAATCATAAAATTAATTCACGAATAAACCAGGAACAGGTATCAAGTGAATCATTCAGCTTTACAATTTGTGTCTGATGCAGACTGAAAACCCACTTTAAAATAATATTGTTTTTTAGCATGAGCCTCCGGGTCACCAAAATTAGGGCCCTAGGCAGCCCGAAGGCATCGCATTTTAAAGTTTATTAAACCCGTTACGACCTGTTCGAACTTTTAACACCCAATTTTAAGTGACCCAGAACCCCACAAGACAGCGACGTGCTCGGGCTGCCCTAAGGGGCCCTGCTTTTGGTGACCCGGGCACCCATCTTTGTAAGTAGGATATTCTGCCAATTGCAGACAAGTGTTATATAGCAGATATCGTCATTATAAAAAGCTTTGCTTTTGTTTGCTTTCACAAACTGGGTTGTCGAATCAAGTCCGACAACGTCGCATGGGGAGCTTAATAAACAATGATTAATTGTTTGCTTGTCCCAGTTTATTAATTACCACAAGCAACTTTAGCCAAACACTGTGTTCTCTGTGCCTCTGTGGTGAAATATTAAAATGATAACCACAGAGACACGGAGAACACAGAGGGTGAATAAAACCTTCAGGTGACTGTCCCAGCTTTAGTCTTTGGCTTATTATCTATAAGGTTTTGAAAAAATACTTTTGAGTTAAACTCAGGATTTTTTATAAACTGAGATAAATTCAACCATAGCTCATAAGATACAAAGGGTTTAGCAACTTCGATAAAAGTGGATGAAGTAACTGACCCCCCGTTTTCAACAGCCGAATTAAATGCCATCCACAGTTCAAAAATATTGCTTTTTCTCGCCTTTAGCTCATCGTTTAAAACATCAAAAAGTAATAATCCACAACTGTAATGAATCTTGGTGTTAGTCAACACAGCTTTTCTATAGTTATTTTCATTCTCAAGAATATTTAAACAATTTAGTTGGGCTTTTTCTAATTTATCTAAAAACAATTTTGGGTCATCAAGTATTTCCTGATATGTAATACCAGCAAAAAATTCAGCACCACCTTCATGAAGCCATGCGTCACTCAATACTTCTACCTTTCCTGCTTTACCTTGATATAAGTGTGCCACTTCATGTGCAAAAAACCAAAGGGTGGAATTTTCATCTATTTCTTTAATGGCCCTTGCTCCATACCAATGCATAAAAATTTGTCCTGGAAGGATTCCTCCTTGTTGGCCATAACTTCCGTCATCAGAATGGCTATAGGAGGCAAATAAACTTGGACGATAATTAAGCGCCCCCATTTTATTTGAGTAATATAAAAGTATTTTAGGAAGATAAGAAGACATCATTTCTTTTAATTGGTCCGGAAGCCCTGTATCAATCAAACTGACAAAATTATCATCTATAATTGGCTCACCTTCTCCAATGTATACTTTTATTCCACTGTTGCTATCTTCCCAACTGGCTTCACCATTGTGGATAACTCCGCCAACAATAATATTGTCCTTTTTAGTTGCTTGAACTTTTATATTCCATTTATTCAATGAATCATCACAAGATTCGGCGCATGCAAAAAAACGCCCTGAATGGAGCAACATCCCACCATCAGAAAATGGAGAAAATGGTGCATATTCTTTGGGTAATGAAATATATGTGCTTGTAAGCGTAAATTCAGCTTGCGTGAAAGGCCCACCGTCAATCCTGCTCACAATTTCAGAGCCATTTTCAACCAAAATTTGAAAATCAGCGGCTATTGGTTTCCATCGGTTTACCCTCGAATTATCCGGACTTCTTTTAAAGACAATTTGTTTTACTGGAATCTTGGATGAATAAACAACACGCCAAACTCCATCATCGCTTTTTTTAATAACTGTGGCAATTTCACTCGCTGCTAAACCCATATTTAAAAACATTAAAACGATTAGGATTAACAACTTGTGGCTTCGGTACATTGGCTTCATTTCTTTAATAAATAACAATTAATTGAGGTATATTTGTCCTTAGTGACGAATATACCTCTTAAATGATTGATTTAAAAGTTTATACGACTTT
>QQUO01000010.1 GCA_008501575.1 Pseudomonadota bacterium | reverse complement strand
GTCGGTGGCACCGCCATCCAAATAATCAAACAGGAATTTGGGTAAGCGGGCACGTGCTCTTTTACGGTAGTCTGCGGCAGTTACCGGAAAGGTTAGTTTCATGGCTTGTCTCTCCCCACAATCGAACGCACCGCCGCACGGGCAGTCATAATGCAACCGGGTAAAAAGGTGCCTTCCAGTGAACGTTTACCGTTGGCCCCGCCACCGCCAAAACCGGCAGCCTCACCCACGCAATACAGGCCGTCGATGGGTTCGCCGTGGGCATTGAGAACACGACTGTGTAAATCAGTTAGTAAGCCGCCCAAACTTTTGCGGGTGATTAATTGCATGCGAATGGCAATAAAGGGCCCCGCGCCTTTTTGTTGTAACGGTGCCGGTTTACAGGTGCGTAAACGGTCCGGCTTCCATTGCCGCGCGTGTTGAATCAGTCGAATTTGAGGGTCATTAAACAGTTGTGTGCCTTTGGCAAAATTGGCATCAAAAGCATCGACTGTGGCCTGCAGTGTGGTCGCACTGATGTCATTTGAGCAGGTCAGGCGATTCATTTTGTTGGTCAAATCGACAATGTTATCCGCCACCAGAAAATCACGGCTTTCACGCTGCATTTGCCGCACCAGTCGATGATTGCCCAGCAACAGTTCTTTGACGAACTGCGGAAACTGTTTGTCTCTG
Organism: Pseudomonadota bacterium; assembly: GCA_008501575.1. Taxonomy (GTDB): domain Bacteria; phylum Pseudomonadota; class Gammaproteobacteria; order Xanthomonadales; family Marinicellaceae; genus Marinicella. Next base: position 1,904 of record QQUO01000010.1, on the reverse strand, counting down.
ATTCTGGCATTGTGCTCAGCACCGGAAATGGCAAATTCTTTGGCGGCGATGCGCCAATTCAGCAGGTGCCAGGTCCAGGGTTTTTCCTGTTCAGCAACCCGCTGACAAAGCCAGTGGGTATCAAAACCGGTGACCAATGGTTCCGGACCAATGCGCTCGCCCTGATGATTCAACCACAGTGCAGATTTGCAGGGAATGGTGGATAAGCCGTGGCCGGAAAAATGCGGATAAGGGTGGGCAAAACCGGCGGCATAGTTCCACATTTCACCCGCATGGGTAATCTGTCCATCGAGATAATCAGCAACCCAATGATGCATGCGGCCATCGGCATAGGGGTGGGCACCATTGAGCATGGTTGTCGGCTGTGGCCGATCGACCGGCCAGTTTTTTCGGCATTCTTGATGGCTGCCGTTAATGCCGCCGGTGGCAATCACCACGGTTGTTGCGTTTAAACGAACAGATTCACCACTGGTTTCATTAATGGCCATTGCACCACTGACTTGTCCGGCTTGTTGTGCTAATTCGGTGACGCGGTGTTGGTGCAGTAGAGTCAATTGGTCGCGGCCACTTTCTCGCTGCAAAGCCGCGATTAAAGTTCGCACCAATTCACGGGAAGTTCCCCAAATCACATGGTATCTGGGAACACTGTTACCGTCTCCGAAACGACCCCGTTCAACCCAATTAACCGTCGGTAAGAATTTTATACCTTCATTCATCAGCCAGTCGTACACCTCAGAACGACAATTCTCGACATAGTGGCGCGCCCATTGCAAAGGTAGCTGATCTTCGGCACTGAACTCACCAAAACTGCGCCAGTCTTTAAAGGCAATTTCCGATGAATCGGTGATGTTCATTTTTTTTTGCAGTGGCGTATCCACCAGCATCATTCCACCAAACGCCCAGCGTGCCAGCCCACCAAATCGTTCCGGCGTATCCCTGTCGACAAGCGTTACGGATTTGCCGGCGCGCAGACTTTCTAAGGCGGTGACAATACCGGCCAGGCCGCCGCCAATCACCAAAACATCGGAAGAAATAATCTGCGCTGACGAAGTCATCTTTTAACCACGGTATTGCCGTAAGTAGCGTTTCTCAAAAAATCCCTTGGCGTAATGCATGATACGTAAAGGTGGTAAAAATGTGGCACCTTTGTCGTTACGTTTGATAAAAATCCCATGGCTGAGGGTATCGATAATACACAATAGTTCATGATGAATTTTATCGAGTTCAGTGGTGTCATTTTGTAGCAGACGCATGGCATTAGTCGCCGCCACTTTGGCTTGGATATCAGCGGCATGGGCTTGCTTGGGTTGCCACTGGGGACCCGGAAAACTACCGGCATCACCGGCGACAAAGACATGCTTGAAGCCATCTACCTGCGTGTGTTCATTGGCAGCTATCATGCCACCCGGCGACTGCGGCAAATCCGTGTTTGCCAGCCAGGCGGGGCCGGTCATACCCGGCATAAACAGAATTAAGTCAGCGGTAATGTCGCCACCTTCTGTTATGACATTGTTTTCAGTAAAGCCTTTAATTTTATGACCAAGGTGGGTTTCCACACCCCGTTTACGCATCAACTTCATCAGCTTGTCGGGCACATCAGGACCCAAGCGGACACCGGGTTTGGTGTTGGGGTTGAAAAACACCAGTTTAAATTGATCGCGTCGGCCTTGTTTGCGCAATAAGGTTTCGATAATAAAAACAAATTCAAACATGGGGCCGCCGCGCATGGCGGTCGGCTCATTTGGATTACCGCCGAAACCCAGGGCAATGGTGCCGGACTTCATGGCCGCGAGCTTATCGCGAATGGTTTCACCGACTTTTATACCTTCGCAGGGGGTCAGCACATGTTCAATACCCGGCAGTTTTTTAATAAAGCGACCACCACTGGCAATAATCAGGGCATC
>QQUO01000026.1 GCA_008501575.1 Pseudomonadota bacterium | reverse complement strand
GCGCACCATCGAAATGAATTTATCAAAAAAAGATGCCCTCAGGCAAGACATTAAATCACTGTCTGCTGAGTAAAATTCTCTGTGAGATGATAACGCCTAACCCGCCAAGCCGGTTGCTGGTGGGCTTCCGCGTCCTGCTCTCGCCATCGTCCGACATCCTGTAGGTCATTTTTGTGCCACAATATAACAAACCCAGCCGGCATCAGCCGTACCTTGTTGGCTGGCCGTGTAAACATCATTGCCCTCACCGGTCTTTTTATCCGTTCCTTCCCAGTAAACATCCACCTGAGCAAAACCGCTTTCTGTCAACAATTCTGAAATTTCCGGCAAAGTCCATAAGCGCCAATGGTAAGAAAAAGCCTGATCCATGCGCACACCCTCATCGGTGATAAAGTGGATATAGCACTGCATTTGTGAATTTATGGGATTAAAAGTGGCTTGTTCCCAGATATAAGTAAAGCCATCACAGACCCGTTCTTCGGTAAGTTCTTTGGCCGCCTCATAACCGCCAAAAGCGTCCAGAAAAAACACCCCATCGCCAGCCAATGACTGGTAAACACTTTGAAAATAACACCGCATATCGGCACGTGTCATAAAAATAAAATAGCTGAAATTCATGGCCAACACCATATCCATCGGTGCTGTCTGCACTGTCAGCACATCTTCATTGATTAAATGAATCCGTTGTTGTTGCTCAGGAGTTAAGCGACTGACATTATTCTGTTCCCCCCACTGCAACACCAAAGGATCAAAATCAACCGCATAGCCTAAATTATTCGAATCACGTGCAACCCATTCACAGGTGGTTTGTGCCGTACCGCAAAAATCTTCTCTTAAGGAAACAGCAGGGCGGCAACGTAACTGTTGGAAGGTTTCAGTGACAAAATCAATCTCAGCTTCAACGCATTGCACCGCCTGTTGGTAAAAAGCATGTTTATCCATGTTATCTAATTGCTCACTTGCTTTAAATAGGTGGGGCCGTGATGCAACTGCCAGGATGATGCGCCATAGCCTTTCCTCATTAAATGTTGCAACCATTTATTAAAAAAACAATTTAAACTATAGCGTCGCTGTGCTTTCAATCGATAATCAGCACGACCACCCAATTGTTGAAATAAACGGTCAAAGGCATGGGCCTGAGACAATTCAGCCAAATGCATATCATGATAGACCCGCACCACCAGGATATCAGAGGGCTCATCATCAAACAATAAGCTGATGTGCAGCTCAGAGGTGTATTTAAATTGCTCAACAAGAACAATTTGCAGTATTGGTTGCTGATCGGGTTGAACCTGATAAGTTACCCCCACATGCAAACGTGGCGGCAATAAGCGCATTAATAATTTGAAATTATTTTCATGCCAGTCTTGTAGGCTGATGTGTTGTTTCTGCGCCCACATTTGATAGCGCCAATAGCGGGAGTTAATTAACATCAATACAACCGTTTATTCAAATTCAATTCCAATAAAACTTTACCCGATATTTCTTCAATGGAAGTCAAGGTGGTGTTCATAAAGGGAATTCGGTGGCGATGATATAAGGATTCTGCATCGGATATTTCTTTTTGGCATTTTTTAATGTTGGCATAACGGGAATCTGGCCGTCTTTTACTGCGTATTTGTGATAAGCGGTGGGCATCAATGGTTAAACCAAACAATTTATCACGATGTTTAATCACCGCCTTCGGTAATTGCATTTTATCCAAATCATCATCGGTAATCGGGTAATTGGCAGCCTTAATACCATAATGCAAAGCCAAATACAGACAGGTTGGGGTTTTTCCGGAACGTGACACCCCCAGTAAAATGACTTCGGCCTGCTCTAAATTCAGATTCATTCCATCATCATGAGCCAGCGCAAAATTTGTGGCGTCGATACGGGCATTATAGGAATGGCTGTCAAATATGCCATGAGCACGGCCCACCCCGGGGCTGCGCTCAATGCCTAAATTTTCTTCAATTTGGCGTAATAGCTGATTAAAAGGATCCAGTTTTAAACCACCGGCAGAATGAATTATTTTGCGCAAATTAATATCCACCACGGTATTAATGACCAAAGGTTGAAAATCAGCTTTGGCTTGTCGGATTAAATCCGCCGCTTGCTCAGCTTTTTCCACTGTATCCACAAAAGGCACACGCTTTTGGATAAACTGAATATGCTGAGGAAATTGAGTAATTAAACTTTGGCCGACTGTTTCGGCGGTAATACCGGTACCATCAGAGACATAAAAAATGGCACAGGTTTGTTGCGGGGTGATTTCATTCATGGTTTTAGTGATTTTTGGGCTATTAAAGCAAATTCAATGCTTATATCGTTTCGATTCATGGTCGCGTCATATAGAATATACCATTTTATAGCACAACGGAAATTTCATGTCAGATTACATCATTAAACTGGACCAACTCACCTTAGCAGATTTGGATAAAGTGGGCGGTAAAAATGCCTCGTTGGGTGAGATGATAACGCATTTATCGGCTTTAGGGGTTCAGGTGCCCGGTGGTTTTGCCACCACCGCCCAAGCCTTTTGGGATTTTCTGAAAGAGTCTGGCTTAGGCGATAAGATTAATGCGCGCTTAAATGCTTTAGACACGGATGATTTAAC
>QQUO01000229.1 GCA_008501575.1 Pseudomonadota bacterium | reverse complement strand
AAATATTTGCCCCATATTGCCGAGTTTATCGCGCAACAGCTAAACCTTGATAAAAATACATTTATTAATCACACAGTCACCAACAGCCAGCGATTATTTCGATTGGCTGCATAAACCAGGAGCCCTTTATGACCGAATTTAAAAACCACATCAACACCATCCAAAAAGCCACTGAAGCCGCTTTAAAGGCCACCGGTTACGATGGCTTATGGATTTATTCTGGTCATCCGGAAAACCATTTTCTGGATGACCATGCCCCAGCTTTTCAGGTCAACCCACATTTTAATTGGTGGGTACCTGACACAGACATCAGCCACAGCTTATTACACATCGTGCCCGGCCAAAAGCCGACTTTATACCTCTCCCAGCCGGCTGATTTCTGGCACAAGATTTTAGACCGGAGCACCGCCGACTGGGCCCAGTCTTTTGAGGTCCATGTGATTCATCATCAATCTGAAATGCCCGCTGTTAATAATCAAACAAACCATGCCTGGATTGGTGACCGCAGTTGGCAGCCTTTGGCCGCCGAATGCACGAATCCGGATAAATTGCTGGCCCATTTACACTTTTCCCGGGTGCGGAAAACGCCCTATGAAATAGACTGTATCCAGCAAGCCAATCGACTGGCATTAAAAGGTCATCAAGCCGCTGCTGATGTGTTTTACGCCGGCGGCAGTGAATATGACATTAATGCCGCCTATTTACAGGCCTGCCAACAATCCCAGAATCAAATGCCTTATGGCAATATCGTGGCACTCAACGAAAATGCGGCGGTTTTACATTACCAATATCAAGCGACCAACAAGCCGGCCAAACACCGTACTTTTTTAATTGATGCCGGGGCGAGTTATCATGGTTATGCGGCCGACATTACGCGCACCTATGCCTTTGACAAGAGCGGTGAATTTAATGACATGATTACCGCCATGGACGAATTGCAGGTGGCATTATGTGATGCCTGTTTGGTTGGCCAGGATTACATTGAACTACACCAACAAGCCCATCTGAAAATTGCCACTGTGCTCAGCCAATTCAAAGTCATTAATGGCAGCGCTGAATCTGCCGTCGAATCAGGCTTAAGCGCCACCTTCTTCCCACACGGACTCGGGCATTACTTGGGTTTGCAAGTACATGATGTCGCCGGTCATCAAGTCGATTATCAAGGTACGGTTAAAAACCCACCTAAAAACCATCCATTCTTGCGTTTAACCGATGTTTTACGTGACAACGCCGTTATCACCATTGAGCCGGGATTATATTTTATTCCGATGTTGTTACAACAACAAAAAGATAACAAACACATTAACTGGGATAAAGTCGAGCAACTGCTGCCCTATGGCGGTATCCGCATTGAAGACAATGTGGTGGTGGGACACAAGCAAAGCCGTAATTTAACCAGAAGTTAATAGCAAAAAGCCCCGTTCATAGACGGGGCTTTTCATGACAATTGTCGGACAGTTTACAACTTATCAGTCGCCATCATGGCTTGATTTATCGTACTTAGCCACCAACCGCCGTTGGTTAAAATCAATTAAGTCGCTTAAGATACGGGCGCTTTCATGTAACCTAAAATCCACATACATTTCTTCATCATCGTCATCTTCTGCCAGCACATCATCGGTTTCTGTTTCAGAATCACTTGGGTCTGTCAGCTGTTCTTCATCACTGTCTTCTTGTGTCTTTTCATCTTGAACTTTTTGCTCTTTTGCGGGCTCGGCAATCAGTGCATCCGCAGAATTAACCAGCACGGTTATCTCACCCAGTAAAGGATCGGGTTCTGTGGCGGCCATCAATTCTTTGCGTTTGGCTTTGCGTTCTTCTTTTCGCTGTTCTCGCTCTTTGGCTTTTTGGCGGCGTTCCTCAGCCGACAAAGAAACCGTTAAATCGTCTTTTTGCGCTTCATACAATTGATTTTCTTTAATGAGAAAATCAAACTCGAAGTTTACTTTTGAGCGCTCATTAAAGCGTTGTTTCAAATAGACAATTTCATCGGTCAAATCGGCAAACACATTATAGTTACTGGGTGCAATGCTGCTCCATGGCAAGGCATTTTTATATTCAGACTCACCATATTTATCTGCACCAGGCGAATTTGGAAATTCGATGTCCGGAATAACACCACGATTTTGAGTGCTGCCACCATTAATACGGAAAAACTGACCCATGGTCATTTTCAATTGACCTAATTCTTCTTCGGAGTCCTCAATATAGTCAGCTAATTTCATGACATTTTGAACGGTGCCTTTGCCGTAGGTTTGGTTACCGACCACCACCGCACGGCCATAATCTTGCATGGCAGCGGCAAATATTTCCGATGCCGAAGCAGAAAAACGATTCACCATTACCATCATTGGCCCTTCCCACTCAATTCTGGGATCAACATCTTTTTTAACATCTTTTTTATCAAACGAAGTCTTGGTTTGGACCACCGGACCGCGTTTAATAAACAAACCTGATAAATTAATGGCTTCAATTAATGAGCCGCCACCATTATTGCGCAAATCCACCACCACCCCTTGAACCCCTTCTTGCTTAAAGATATTAAGGATTTTTTTGACATCTTTGGTGGTGCTGCGATAATCACTTTCCCCGGCCCTTAACGCCTCAAAATCCAGATAAAAGGTGGGTAAATCGATGACCCCGATTTTATGTTCAGTGTGGCCTTCTTTGACTTCCAGAATTTTATATTGGGCCGCTTGTTGTTCCAGTTTGACCTTATCACGGACAATTTTAACAATTTTGGGTATGCTCTCAGGGCCATCGTCTTCACCAATAATGCGTAACCGCACAACACTGCCCTTTTCACCGCGAATCAGTTGTACCACGTCTTCAATACCCCAACCGATAACATCCTCAAAACTGCCTTCACTGTCTTGTCCCACCGCCAGAATTTTATCACCTTTTTGTAAACTACCTTCCAAATCAGCCGGTCCGCCTTTAACAATGGTATTAATTTGCGTGTAGTCACCATCATTCATCAAAACCGCCCCAATGCCCTCCAAAGACAGGCTCATATTCATGTCAAAATTTTCCGAGGTGATTGGTGACATATAGCCGGTGTGTGGTTCGACCGAGTTAAGATAGGCATTGATAAAATACTGAAACACATCATCACTTTTTAAATTATTGATGCGCTTAGCCATCACTTGATAGCGTTTTGTCAGGGTTTCTTTAATGTCATCGGCTTCCTTATCCAATAATTTTAACGACAGGTAATCATTTTTAACTTTTTTGCGCCAAATCTCATTTAAGTCATTTTCAGTCATCGCCCATTCCGCTTTTTTACGGTCCCAACGGTAGGTTTCTGACTGGCTGAAATCAAAGCCTTGATCCAATAAGGTCAATGCATGCTCGGTTCGAACGGTCACCCGGTCTCTAAATAGATTAAATATTTTAAATGCCGGTTGTAAATCACCGGCCTTGATAAAATCATCCATCTTGGTGCGCCAGCGCTCAAAATCAGCAATATCGGTACTTAAGAAATACATTTTATTGGGGTCGAGTACGGCGATGTATTCATCCAATATTTGTGACGATAAGGCATCGTCTAATGCTTTACTTTGATAATGCAATTCATCCATCAAACGAACCAATATTTTACTTTCCTGATGATGTTTTGGTTCCGGGTTGACCGGTTTATTAACCACCAAAGCTGAAGCCGTAGCCAGCCAAAATGACAATAAACTCAGGATGATTATTCGTGTATAAGTTGTGGTTTTCATTAAAACGTGCTCCCAACGGCAATGTCTTTATATGTGGTCAAAAGGCAGTTGAACTTTTTGGCTCAAATACTGCCTGATAGATATGTAAATCATATAGACCAATGAATCACAATACAAGTTTCACGTTATTTGAATCAATTTTGAGGAACTTGTCACTGTGAATGGTTTTATATTTTTGTATAATGCATGGTTGAAATAGCCCAGGGCTCACCAGTGTAGTGTATTAAACATATGCACTATAAGCTCACCTCTTTTAATCATAAACCAATTTAGAAATGGAGAAACGAATGAAAAAAATCGCCCTCACTTTTGCCCTGACGTCCGGTCTGGTTGGCAGCTTAATCAGCACCTCCGGTTTGGCTCAGTTAGACAACGAAAACAGTCAGATTAATTATAAAATCGGTTCAGATGTCGGACAGTACATGAATAAATCTGAAATGGAATTTGATAAAGAAGCCTTTATCACCGGTTTAGAAGACGGCTTGGCAGGCCGTGATTTACGCCTTAGCGATGAAGAGCTCGCCAAAGTTCAAACCGTCATTCGTGAAAAACAGCAAAAATTAGCCCAAGAACGCCAGAAAGAAATGATGGCTCAATTAGAAGAGCAAAAAGTCACCAATAAGCAAGAAGGTGATGAATTTCGAGCCGAAAAAGCCAAACAAGACGGCGTTAAAACAACTGAATCCGGCTTAATGTATGAAGTGATTGAAGCCGGTAACGGTGACCAACCTGGTTCTGAAAATGCCACGGTGGTGGTGCATTACACCGGCACCTTGATTGATGGCACCAAATTTGACAGTTCGGTGGACCGCGGTCAACCGGCAACCTTCGCCTTAAACCAGGTTATATCCGGTTGGACTGAAGGTTTGCAGTTGATGAAAAAAGGTGCCAAATACCGCTTTTATATCCCACCTGAGTTGGCTTATGGTTCTGACGCCCGACCCGGCAGTCCAATTGGACCTAACAGCACATTAATATTTGATGTAGAACTCATCGATGTTAATCCCAATGCAGAAAAACCGAAAGCCGAATAAAATAAATTCAAAAATACACAGCCCCGGAACCATCCGGGGCTTTTTTGTGGCCAGTAACTCAATAATTAGGACTTTTGGCACTGGTATTGATAGCATCCCATCCCCACACTATACATCAATAAAAACTTAATTTTAAATATGCATACTTTATATAACACTAAAAAATGGCTTAGCCTGCTGGCTGTGGGCCTTCTACTCAGTTTTGCGCTACACGCCAAAGACACCCCAAAACCCGAATCAACAAACGAAACCAACACCCTGTTGGCTGAATGGACAGGGCCCTATGGCGGCGTACCGGCTTTTGACAAGATGAAGCTTTCTGATGTCGAACCCGCTTTTGCCGTGGCGATGGCTGAAAATTTAGCCGATTATGAAAAAATCGCCAACAATGAACAACCGGCCAGCTTCGAAAACACCATTCTGGCGATGGAAAATGCCGGTGAAAAATTGACCCGATCCGGGGTGTATTTCCGTCTATGGAGCGCCAATCTTTCCAGTCCCGAAGTCAGAAAATTACAGATGGAATTGGCACCGAAGTTTTCTGAAATGCAATCCAAGATTTCACAAAACAAAAAACTATTTGCCCGTATTAAAAAAGTGTATAAGGACAGTTTAGAAAATCCATTGGATCCAGACCAGCAACGTCTGGTCAAAACCACCTATGAGTCTTTCGCCATGAACGGTGCTGATTTATCACCGGAAAAACAACAACGATACGCCGCAATCAACAAAGAACTGTCACGCCTTTACACCCAATTTGCTAACAATGTGTTACACGATGAAGAAAACTACATCACTTACCTGAATAAAGATCAATTAAGCGGCTTACCCGATTCATTTATCAGTGCCGCCGCTAAAGTGGCTGAAACCAACGGTAAAAAAGACCAATATGCGGTGACCAACACCCGTTCTTCTATGGATCCGTTTTTAACCTATTCTGATGAACGTGAATTACGTCAAGTGGTATGGACCAACTATTATTCGCGCGGCGATAACGGCGATGAATATGATAACAACGATTTAATCAAACAAATCCTGAAACTGCGCCGTGAGCGGGTGGAGCTATTGGGCCACAACAATTTTGCTGAGTGGCGTTTACAAAACCGCATGGCCAAGACCCCTGAAAATGCCATGAAACTGATGGAAGCGGTGTGGCCGGCTGCCATCGCTCGGGTTAAAGAAGAAGTGATGGATATGCAAGCTGTGGCCGATGAACTGGGGCATGACATCACCATAAAACCCTGGGATTATCGCTATTACGCAGAAAAAGTTCGACAAAAGAAATACGCGTTGGATTCCAACGAAGTGAAACAATACCTGCAACTGGACAATCTTCGTGAAGCCATGTTTTACGTGGCCGGAGAATTATTCAACTTTGACTTTAAACCGGTTAAAGAGGGCAGCGTACCGGTATTCCAGGAAGATGTTAAAGTTTGGGAAGTCACCGATAAAACCAGTGGTGAACTGGTAGGCTTATGGTACTTAGACCCATTCGCCCGCCCCGGTAAACGTTCCGGCGCCTGGGCCACTTCATACCGCTCGCATTCAACTTTTAATGGCGACAAGACTGTACTGTCTTCAAATAATTCAAACTTCATTAAACCGGCTCCAGGCGAATCGGTATTGGTTTCCTGGGATGATGCCGAGACTTTTTTCCATGAATTTGGCCATGCCTTACATGCCTTGTCATCCAATGTACGTTACCCCAGCCTAAATGGTGGTGTCCGTGATTACACGGAGTTTCAATCACAATTACTGGAACACTGGTTATCGACCGACGAGGTTATTAACAAGTACTTGAAACACCACGAAACCGGCGAAGTTATTCCGGCGGAACTGATTGCCAAGATTAAAAAAGCCAGCACCTTTAACCAGGGATTTGCCACCACGGAATATCTGGCTTCTGCCTTAATGGATATGAAACTTCATTTGGCCGATCCAAACACAATAGATGTGGACAAGTTTGAAAAAGAAACCTTAAGTGCTTTGGGTATGCCCGATGAGCTGGTTATGCGCCATCGCACCCCACATTTTGGGCATGTGTTTTCCGGTGAAGGCTATGCCACTGCTTACTACGGTTACATGTGGGCAGATGTGCTCACCGCTGATGCCGCGGAAGCATTCCAGGAAGCGCCCGGTGGTTTTTATGATGCTGACATGGCGGCCAAATTGGTTAAGTATCTATTTGCCCCCCGCAATGCCATGGACCCGGCTGAAGCCTATCGTCAATTCCGAGGTCGTGATGCCAAGATTGATGCATTGATGCGCAATCGTGGTTTTGCCGATCCCAAGGAAAAGACCGAAAAGCCTCAAACAGAAGATAAAAAAGCGGCTTAATTAAAAGCCCTTTACTAAAAAACCCCGGGAAAACCGGGGTTTTTTTATGCCTTTAAAATCTTATTTTAATTCATTCTATGATTTATTTTGAATGTGTTTAGTAAGTATGACATTTGTCAAAATTAAGTATATTTATTTTTTCTAAAATACACTTTTTACTTTGAGAAATGAAATGAAAAAACTGTTAACCATTGTGTTATTACTGGTCGGCGCGCAAGCCCTGGCTGTTGAAAAAGGCGACTGGCTGTTACATATGCGCGCCATTAATATCAACCCCAACGATGACAGCAGCGCCGTGCGGGTCGAAGGTGCTGAGCTACAGGGCACCGCTGTTTCAGTTGATGATAATTATTCTTTAGATATTTCCATCGGCTACATGATCAGCGATAACTGGGCGATTGAATTACTGGCTGATTTAAGCTCAAAACACAGCGTTTCAGCCCACGGTTTAGCGGCTTTGGGCGTTCCTGATGGCACCGATGTGGTGGACACCAATGTGTTGCCGCCCACGATCTTTTTACAATACCAATTCAGACCGACGGCCCAGGTACGGCCTTATTTTGGTCTCGGCGCCAATTACACCCACTTTTTCAATGATGATTTAAGCCCCGCTGCCCAGCAGGTACTGGCCGCTGATAATTTAGATTTGGACAATTCATTCGGCTGGGCCGCACAATTTGGGATTGACTGGGAACTCAGCAATAATTGGTCCTTTAATGTCGATATCAAATACATCGATATTAACACTGAAGCCACTTTTGACACCGCTTTGGGGCGAGCCGCGGTGGATGTGGACATTAACCCCACCGTTATCGGAATCGGTTTTGGCAAAATCTTTTAAACCATTCGCGTAGATTAAAAAAAGCCGGCAATTTGTCGGCTTTTTTAAACAATTCCAGATTTTAGGACTTCAACGCCTAACAACAAGACTCGGATTTATCTCCGGCCAGATATCATCATTAAAGATTTTTTCAACAATCAAATAACAATATGCTGGTCTCAATTAATGCTAAAAATTTGCTCCTTTATCCATCATTCGCTTGCTGTCAGTATCCTCTTCAATGATTAAACTCATGACTTTCCAATCCGTTTTTAATTTTTCATAGTCACGCCGGCCAGTAAAAACTTTCAACTCAATACCGTCCGGTGCAATACCAAATAATGGAATCGCATTATCACCATTCTTTGCTAAATAAGCCTCAATATTAAACTCGTCAGTTAACAAGGTGGTTTTTATTTGTGCCCCACGCGATATATAACTGGCTAAATTGGCAAAAGTGACGTCACTGGAAAACAGGGTTTGTGCCTTACCGCTTTTAGAGGTGGTGTGTTTGCGTTCATCTTTCTGCTTTTCCTCATTGGTAATCACATAAATATTCGCTGCACCAAATTCGTTTTTATAGCGGGTGGCTGCCAATAAATTCAGCTCTCTGTTCATCGACAAAGCCAGCATTCGACCCACACCGATTAAATCCAACTGCTGATCGGCATGTTCGGACACCACATTACCCCAGTAGGATTTAATGTCACGCATCCGGGCTTCTTTGATGTAGCGCCAATGTGAATCGGTTACCATACAATCAAATCCTTGTTTATTTAGAGCCTCGGCAATCGCCAGCGCCACCGGATTGGCACCGACAATTAAAATACCTTTACTTTCCGGGCTGGCCACACCTAACCGTTTCGACAACCAGCCGGCGGTGGCAGACTGAAACACCACGGTGCCAATAATCACCATAAATGTGAGCGACACCAACAAGGGTGCTTCCACATATCCTTCTTGCTCCAAGCGTAATGCAAATAAAGCCGACACCGCGGCCGCCACGATACCGCGTGGAGCAATCCAGGACAACATGACCCGCTCTTTCCAGTTTAAATCAGAACCCCAGGTACAAACTGCGATTTTTAATGGCCGAACCACAAATTGGATAATTAAAAACAGCACCAGTGACATCCAACCGACTTCAATCAACGGCTCAATATCCATGCGTGCTGCCAAAATGATAAACAGTCCGGCAATCAATAACAGCGTAAGGCTTTCTTTAAAGTTTAGAATATCCTCAATGGCCACGTTTTTACTGTTGGCCAGCCACATACCCATCACTGTCACGGTTAATAAGCCGGATTCATGGGCCAGCACATCCGAAACCGCAAATACCCCAAACACCAGCGTCAGGGTAAACACATTGTGTAGGTAATCAGGCACCCAATGTCGCCTTAAAATTTGTGCCATTAACTCACCGGCCAGTCCACCCAAGACCACCCCAACAGCAATAATACGGCCAAAATCAAACAACACATCCAGCAAGCCTTCAGCGCCTTTTTGTGATGAAATGATAAAGTTAAACACCAACACCGCCAATAAAGCCCCCAAAGGATCAATCACAATCCCTTCCCAGCGCAGCACATTGGCAATGCGTTTATCGAGGTTTAAAATACGCAACATCGGCACAATCACGGTCGGCCCGGTTACAACCACCAGAGAACCAAACAACAGCGATAACAACCAATCTAAATCAAGTAACAAATGGGTGGCCACGGCAATCGTTAGCCAGGTCACCACCATACCCACCGTCACCATCCGTCGAACCACCGTTTCCAAACCGCGTATTTGACTGAAATTCAAGGTTAAAGCACCTTCAAACAGAATCACAGCCACCGACAAGGACACAATGGTAAACAGCAAATCACCAAAAATCAGATCCGGCTGCAACCAACCGGTCACCGGCTGGCCCAAAATAATACCAATCAATAATAAAAACAGAATAGACGGTAACTTAAGCCACCAGGACAACCAATGCGCTAAAGAACCTAAAACACCTATGGCGGCAATGGCAATCAATAAATAATTATCCATCAGCTAACATCCTTTTGAGTGGCTTTTTTTATGGCATTTAATTTTTTCGAATAACGTGATTGCACAATATCAGTCAGCACCAGCACCACAATCACAAAATAGAAGGTGGCTTTATTCATTTGTACAATCTCATGACCAAAGAATTTTAAGTGCGCAATATGGCCACCTTCAGTCAACAACATCACCCCGACAATCAACAAAATAAATAAACCCAGCACCTCAAACATACGGTTACGCTGTAAAAAATCAGCGATGGTATCGGCCAACCAAACCATTAGCAAAGCGCCAATTAATATCGCCGTGGCCATCACAATATAATTATCGGTTAATGCCATGGCACTTAAGATTGAATCAAAAGAAAACACCACGTTCATGGTCACAATGAGAAACAAGGCTTTGCCGAATGATGATTGCGGGGTATCCTTGGCTTGCATGCTTTCTTCCATATAAAGCATGTGCAGAATTTCCTTGGTGGCGGTATAAATAATAAAAACCCCACCCAGCAGAACCACCAAAGCCCTCAGATTAAAGGTGCCTTCAACCACCCCATGCCAGCCGATTGAAAACAAAG
>QQUO01000014.1 GCA_008501575.1 Pseudomonadota bacterium | reverse complement strand
CACGTTTCTCTAATAAGGAAAAGCGCATTACCTCCAGCCTTAATATCCTTTTCTAATTTATCTCCAAATGGGTCAACAATCTCTCTTTCTTCTATTGAAGGCATACCATTTTCGATCAATTCCTCAAAATAAATTACTACAGTTAAGTGCCAACTAAAGATATATTGATGCTCAAAGTCTTTTAAAGAGGAATTAAGTACACCAACACCGGGTAAGCCATCCTCATGCCAATTAATTAGCGTATAAGTCTCTTCTGGAAGCTCAATTTTAACCTCTTTTTCTTTCAATTTTTTCTTTCCCTTTGCGTTTTTTAAACATATTAGATCAAGACTTTAAGCTTAGAATTTATTATAAATTTATTTAAGACAATTTTGATTATTATTTTAATTTTGTTGCAAAACAATCATTATCTTGTATTTGAATGAAAGGTAGTATTTTTACAGTGTTGCTGGACAAGGCAGGGCATCAACATTAGAGCACCTTAGGGCAACCCTGCGGCTACGGTGGGATATTGTAGCTGCGCCCCTTGCGGGCGCCATTTATTAGATGAGTTCACTGGGGCTAATTAACTTGCGTCCCATGTACAATATTTTCGGTCTTGACAAGTAAACAAGTAAACCGAGACATTAAAATTCCCTTCAAGATGATTGGTAATGCGGTTGTTTGGTAGAGTTTGCCATAACCAGTCTAAATCGGTTTGTTCTTCATCTTCGGCGGAGAATGAATTTATAAATTCGTTTTTGTTTATGAAATCTGCTTTTGACGCTAATCTTTCAAACACGCAATAATCACCATTAACATAAGGCCAAACTCTATTTTGCCATGTTGGTAAAGCGGGTGTATTGTAGATAATGATATTCGTTTTATTTTCATCATCACCAAATGCTTCATTGGTTTCAATTCCGAGATTCTCAAGCTTACCTGCGATCAAGCATTCATCACAGATGCAATCAATTTCTTTTTCGCCATAGAAACCACCAGCATCAAACCATATCCCGTTATTTCCACAGATTGAACACGCTGAAGTTTTATCAATTTTAAAAGAGAAATTGTCTGGATCTCTAAAATACCTGAAAGTTATTTTACTCATAATATAGAATATTAATATAGGGATTTCTGAATGTTGTTATCTTATAGATAATAAATTTGGATTATAGCAGAGACATTTTTGTGGCCACAAAAAAAACCCGTCTGCATAAGACGGGTTTCGTGGGTAAGTCCAGCACCCATTTAAATTCGATTAGCATTGGCTTTTACTATTCTGCTAAACATGAATTCAGACACTTGATGAACAAAAAGGGTGCTGGATAAGTGTCGCTATTTTATTTATTGTTAGCTTGCGGTCTCTTCTGCGTCCTGCTCACGAGACACACCTAAATCGATTTGCATGGATGCAAGGAATGCAGAGATTGTCTGGAACAATAGCTGCCCTTTAAGCGCTTTTTATCGCCAAAGCTTGTGCCACAGCATTGACGGTGGCGGCGATGCGGATTGAGGATTGAATGCCTTCTTTGCTGATGCCATGTTTGGCAATCACGCCGACATGAGAGTCAATACACATGCCGCAACCTTCGATGGCAGAAACCGCTAAACTAATCAGTTCAAAGTCGACTTTTTCAATGCCGGGTCGCGCCATCACATTCATGCGCAGTTTCGCCGGTAATGTGGCGTAGCTGTCATCACTGCTTAAATGCAGAAATCGGTAATAAATATTGTTCATTGCCATAATGGTGGTGGCGGCTTTAACCGCTTCCACGTCTTCATCACTGAGGACATCGGCGACTTCATTGGCAATGCTTTGAATAACCACCTTGTCTTTGGTGGCATAGGCCGAGCCCAGGGCAATCATGGCAATTTGTGAAGCCGATAAACCGGCCGCGCCTTCTTCTGTCAACACGCTGCTGAGGTTGAGCCTGATGTCTTTGGCATAATCAGGCAGGGCTGATTTTAAATCTTGTATAGACATAGTAAACTCCTGAAAATAGTTGGGTCAAAATCACCCCGTGACCGAATGATCACGGGATGGATTTGGATAATATTTAAGCAGTGGCTTGCTTTAAATCGATGGTTTCGTCGCCTTTGCTCCAGTTACAAGGGCATAATTCATCGGTTTGTAAAGCATCGAGAACACGCATCACTTCTTTCGGGTTACGACCGACGTTTAAGTCTGTGGTCATGGAGAAACGAATAATGCCGTCCGGATCAACGATAAACACAGCCCGTTGGGCCACACCTTCGTTTTTATCCAAAATACCCAAAGCCTCGGTCAGTTCTCTTTTCACGTCAGCCATCATTGGAATCGGTAAATCACGCAATTCTTCCTGGTGCTTGCGCCATGCCCAGTGGGTGAACTCTGTATCGGTACTGGCGGTCAGCAACTGGGCATCCCGGTCAGCAAAATCTTCGTACAAATCACCAAAGGCGGCAATTTCAGTGGGACAGACAAAAGTAAAGTCTTTTGGGTAAAAGAAAATCACTTGCCATTTACCGGCATAGGTTTGGTCTGTGATTTCGGTAAAGACGTTATCAATATTGATTTCGTCCAATGGTTTACCGTCAACAGCGGTTAATTTAAATTCGGGAAATTTTTCACCAACACTAATCAT
>QQUO01000017.1 GCA_008501575.1 Pseudomonadota bacterium | reverse complement strand
GATCAAAGTGAGGTGTGGCAAATGATTCTGGCTTCTTATGTTGATATTGATAATAAAGATGTTAATTGGTCTGAAAAATGGTCAACCAAAGATGCCTTGGTGTGGGGCAATGCTTATCCCATGCCCAGGAATATCGCTTCGGTGAAAAGGTGGGATGCTTATCAGTTTCCACTTTCTGAGAATATGGTGTCTGAGTATTCTCCTGTGGGTATTGTGGTTCACGGCTCAACAGCGGTGGCACATTATTACTATTCCAACGGGGATAAAAATAAAGAGGGTAAACATAAGACAACCCACGGGCGTTGTACTGATATTGTGGTCAAAGAGGGTCAGCAATGGAAGTTTGTTTCCTGGCACTGTGCCGATGCGCCTGACAATAATTAATCGCTTAAATTTGAGTGTCATAAAAAGGGGCTTAGGCTCCTTTTTTTATGGTCTGTTTTAACAATCTGCAATATTCTGATTGATGGGTTGGGAATTGTTTATAAAAAAATAATCGATCAGAGTCATTCACGGCAACAGGATTTACCATGAGAACCAAAGAAAACATTGAATTCAATCAGCATTGTCGTGATGCCGATGACCAGGATGAATTTATCCCCACTGCCGGGGTCTTAACAAAAGTCGGCAGCGGTCGCCGAAGTGGCCGCTGCCGGTTTTTTTACAATGGATGTGTCAACCGGCTTTAATTTCAATGGTGAATGTTTTCGCCAGGTTTTCGGTGATACCGAGGTCTTTGGGTGGTGCAAATCGCCATTGTTCGATGCTCTTTTGGGCCTTTTTAAGCATTAATGCCGGGACATCGGGAGAGGCCGCGGTCACTTTAATGACTTCACCGTTGGGGTTAATGAAAATACGGACCTTAAGGGTGTCTTTTGTGGCGTAGCGATCGGAAATTTTAATGGGTGTTATTTTAACCACGGTCCAGGGGTATTGTTCATGCAAAGGGTTCACTTGCGCAGTGTTTGACTGACGTGTTCGGAAACTGCCTTGACCGGCTCTTCTGACAGGTTCAGTTTGTGGAACTATGGGGCGTTCAGGTTGAATGTTAAAATCTATTTCCGGTTCAGTGGCGAGGTCAATTTCCAGACTCGGCGTTATCGGCCGTTCGGTTTTTATCGCCGGAGTTTCCGGGGTGCTGTCAGTGGTCGATTCGGTATTGAAACCGGGTCTGTCAGGTTGTTGACTGGTTGGTCTTTCGGGTAAGCCTTGTGACCAGCTGGGTCGTCTGGTTTCGGTTTGTGCAAAACTCATCGTGACGGTCATTAGGGCGGTGAGAATAATCAGGAATTTCATCGTTATTTATAAGGGGTATGTTAAAGGTCAAATTGATGGAGCTAAGTTTAGTTTTCTTTCTCCTCGTGTCAATAAATATTGCGGCAAAATAGTTTATTTCAAGCAAATTTAATTTAACATGCTGTTTATCGGTGGTTGTGCTTTATTATTATTTGATTCGGTGTAGAATTTGTGACACTTTTTAACAGTTTTAATTATGTTTCGTTGTTTTTTGATTTTTTTGTGGATGGGGACTGTGATGGCGGATGATGTGGTGCGCTATGAATTTTCTGTTGACAATGCGGCGCAACACTTGGGCCGTGTAAACATTACATTGCCGGTGATGGCTGAGCGCAATGTTGTGGTGAAACTGCCGGTGTGGCGGTCAGGGCGTTACGAGGTGTTGGACTTAAGTAAAAATATCACTGAATTTACAGTAAAAAATGATGCCGGTGAGGCCTTATCATGGGAAAAAACCGATAAGAACACCTGGCTTATTGCTAACCCGGATCAAGGGCGGCTTTTTGTCAGCTACCTGGTTTATGCGAATATGCTGTCATACCGGGTGGCACACATCGATGACAGCCATGCTTTTTTGGATGCCAGTGGTGTGTTTATGTTTGCGCCGGCTTTACGACATCGGCCGTTAATCGTGAGCTTGCAGGTGCCGGATCATTGGCGTTCCCGTTCAGGGATGGCATCGCCAAAACCCCACAGCTTTGTGGCGGATCATTATGACCAGTTGGTGGATTCACCGATTGAGTCCGGTGTCCATGAATTTCTGGCTTTTGATGTGGATGACCGCAGCTATGAAATCGTGATTTGGGGTCAGGGTAATCACGACATTACCGATTTAAAAGAAAAAATAACCCGGTTGGATGCTGTGGCGGCAGATTTATGGGGTGAGTTCCCATTTCAACGTTATGTTTATATGTATCATGTCGGCACAGGCTTACGTGGTGCCACTGAGCATGTTAATTCCACCATTATTCAGAGTGACCGCTTTCAATTCCAACCGCTAAAAAATTATTTCAAGGTATTGGCAACCACCGCCCATGAGTTTGTCCACACCTGGAATGTGAAGTCTTATCGACCATCGGGTATTGCGCCTTATGATTACAGTGGTGAGAACTATTCCAATTTGTTCTGGATGGTGGAAGGCAGCACCAGTTATTACGATGATTTGTTTTTAATGCGGGCCGGAATCTATGAAACCAAGGATTATTTTAAACAGCTGGCTGATAATATTCATGCCCATTTGAATAAGCCCGGGCGTCGTGTCAGTTCGGTGTCGATGAGCAGTTTTGACACCTGGTTGAACAATGACCTGCATTTTAACCTCAATAATCAGGTGAGTATTTATTTAGAAGGGGCGTTAAAAACCTGGGCTTTGGACCAGGCCATTCGTGCCGCCAGTGACAATAAATACAGTTTTGATGATGTGCAGCGGCAGTTATATCAACAACATAAGAACAGTGATAAAGGTTACAGTGAAGCTGATGTCCACGCCATTTTAATCACGCTAACCGGCTCACCCATGACTGAGTTTTGGCAGTCTTATGTGACCGGAACAACGGCCTTGGACTTTGATGCGCTGCTGGCTTATTACGGATTGCGTCGAAAGTTTGATAAAGACAGTCAAAATGCGGTGTGGTTTGGTCTTGAAACCCAATCGGATGATACCGGAGTGGGCATTCGAGCGGTGCATCGAAACAGCCCCGCCTGGCACGCTGGATTAACCGCCGGTGACATTATCCTGGCCGTTAATGGTCAGCGGGTTTCAGCCGATAACTGGTCAAATCATCTGGCCATGATGGTTGTTGGTGAGCCTGTTACGGTCAGTTATTTCAGTGGAAATCAATTAAAAACCGGCACCATTCATCCGGTGCTTAATCCCAATCCGGAGTTCACCGTTGAGCCGCTTGAAAAACCCACGCGGCAACAAAAGCGGGTGTTCAAGGATTGGACCGGTACCAGCTTGCCTGGGGCGTAGCTTGTGTCTGTGACTCGACCAACAATTATCGCCATTGCCGGAAACATCGGTGCCGGCAAAACATCTTTGGTGGAATTTTTACAGCGCAGCTATGCCATCACGCCATTTTATGAACCAAATGATGAAAATCCCTATTTACAGGATTTTTATCAAGACATGAAAAGTTGGGCATTTCATTCACAGTTGTATTTTTTAAGCAGTAAATTTGCCATGCAGCAACAGTTGGAGCAATGCCGGGGTGTGGTGTTACAGGATCGAACTTTGTTTGAGGATGTTGAGATTTTTGCCACCGCTTTACACCGAATGGGAAAGATTAATCAGCGCGATTGGCAAACTTTTATGGACTTATATCAAAGCATCCAACAGGCCATTCAGCCGCCGGATTTAATGATATATTTAAGCTGTAAGATTCGCACCGCCCGTAAGCGCATTAAAATGCGCGGACGGACCATGGAACAAGACATGCCGCTGCGCTATTTAAAACGTTTAGAGGGTTTGTATCAAGAATGGATTGCCGGTTATGAGATGAGCGAGGTGTTGCGGATTGAAACCGATCAATTGGATTACGTCAATGATTTGATTGATCAATTACAAGTGATGGCCGCCATCGAGCGTTATATTCCCAATAATTTAAAAAGACAATAAGAGGGCAAAAAATGAATTACCTGTGGGTTTATTTAAAAGGCATGCTAATGGGCATGGCGGATGTGGTGCCGGGGGTGTCCGGTGGCACCATGGCCTTAATTACCGGTATTTATGAACGATTAATCAAGGCCATTGCACAGGTCGATGGTGATTTTTTTGGCTATTTATTGAAACTTAAAATCCCGCAGGCCTGGCGCCACGTGGATGGTTGGTTTTTGCTGGCGCTGTTTGGCGGAATCTTAACGGCCATTTTTTTATTTGCCGGTGTCTTGAGTCATTTATTGGCGACCCAGCCGGTGCTCACCTGGTCCTTTTTCTTAGGCTTAATTGTGGCGGCGGCGGTGTTATTGGTGGCTGCAGAACAGAGTATTAATGTTCTACATTGGTTATGGCTGTTGTTGGGTGTGGCATTGGGCTATGTGTTGTCTACACAGGCATTATTTGATTTGCCGGCGGGTCAAGTGGGAATTTTCTTAGCGGGTATGATTGCCATTTGCGCCATGATTCTGCCGGGTATTTCGGGGTCTTTGATATTGGTGCTGCTGGGCCAGTATGCAACAATTTTGGCAGCAGCCCATCAAAGACAATGGCTCACCTTAATGGTGTTTGCAGGTGGTGCTTTGCTGGGTTTGTTGTTATTTTCGAAATTGCTGAAATGGCTCTTAGCCCATTACCATAAGGCGATGATCTATTTTCTTTCCGGGCTGATGTTGGGTACGGTGTTTAAGGTGTGGCCGTGGAAATCTGTGGCTGCTGTAAATCTGTGGCCGTGGCAACATCCGCAGCCACATTATATGTTGAGTGCTTTAATGATTTTCGGCGGGGCGATTGTGGTCACCGGTTTATTTTATTGGGGTCGTAAAACCAAGCGGACATAAAAAATGGCGCCATAAAAAAAGCCACCAATTTAATCCGTTGGCGGCTTTTATTGTGTTAATTTTAGTTTAGCTTAAGCGTCTGCGGAATAATCCGGCCATCACTAAAAAGACCAGTCCAAGTGTTACCGTTGACCAGACAGTTAGAGTGGGCACGGATTGCACTGGTGTGCCGCGATTCGGTTGCATCGATTGTAACGCCATGGGTGATTGGATGGGGAGTCCTTTGGTGTTTGTACCAGTAGGAACTTGGCCATTAAATTCGCAAATCGTAAACCAGTCACACGATTGTGGTGGACCTGAAAGAGGTAGCCCGGCACGATTAGGGTTGTGACGCTTTGATGATTTTTGTGGACCGCCTTGACCAAAGGCATAAAAGTTAAATTCACCTGAGTTACCATCAAAAGTAGTTCCCCATGGTTGGCCGTTGGTTGGTTGACCAATCAAGGGTTGAGAAAAATCTAAGGTGCCACCATTGCTCCAGAAATCAATTTCATCATAATCATTGAGATTATAAATGCCATCACTGTAAATAGATCCTGTAACTGTTAGCTGTAAATCGAGTACTTTTGGACTGGGTAATGAAATGATTTCATCGACAGGGTTCGAAAGCAAAGTTTCTTCAAAAATAATATAACCTTCTGTGCGGGCGGTGCTGTTGGGATCGTCAAAGACAAAATCAAAGCGAACGGGTGCTGCCAGGACATTAAAAGACACAAGCAAGCAAATAAAACAAAGTTTTTTCATGGGTTCCCCTTTAAGTTTAGTTTAAAATTGAGTCTTCATATTAGAGGATTTATTTTGGCAAGGCAATGAATAGTTTTTTAATTTGTGAAACAGCTCACAGGAACATGTCATGAATCATGGTAGCCAGTTCTATTGGTATGACCTGGAGACTTTTGGCATTGATACCAAGTATGACCGCATTGCCCAGTTTGCCGGAATTCGAACCGATGCTGATTTTAACATTATGGGTGAGCCTGATATGTTTTACTGTCAGCCGACATTTGACTACTTGCCCACCGGTGACAGTGTTCTGGTGACCGGGATTACGCCGCAGTTGTGCCAACAAAAAGGATTGGCAGAGCATAAATTTGCAGCGCGTATTGTTGAAATTTTTTCACAGCCCAATACCTGTGTTGCGGGCTATAATTCGGTGCGTTTTGATGATGAATGCATTCGCTCATTATTCTACCGCAATCTCATTGATCCCTATGCCCGTGAGTACAGCAATGGTAACAGTCGTTGGGATTTGATTGATTTGGCCAGAGCCGCTTATGCGTTACGCCCTGATGGCGTGAAATGGCCAGTACGCGAAGAGGGCCAGCCCAGTTTTAAACTGGAAGATTTAACCGCTGAAAATGGCTTATCGCATGAAGCGGCCCACGATGCGTTGTCAGATGTGCGGGCCACCATACAGCTTGCCCGGCTGATTAAACAAAAGCAACCGCGATTATTTGAGTTTGCTTTAAAAATGCGGGACAAGCAGTATGTCAAAAGTTTATTAAATTGGGATTTGCTACAGCCGGTGGTACATGTCTCCGGAATGATTCCCGCTGAACGGGGCTGTGTCAGTTTATTCGTACCGCTGGCGGTTGACCCACGCAATAAAAATGGTGTGATTTGTTATGATTTGAATTATGCCCCGGATGATTTGCTCAGTCTGAGTGCAGAAGAAATCGGTGCGCGTCTTTACACGCCACAAAGTGAACTGCCCGATGGTCAACAGCGCATTCATTTAAAAACCATCCACATTAATAAAATTCCTTTTGTGGCACCGGTGGGTATTTTAAAACACACCGATTGCCAACGTTTGGGTCTGGATGTTGAATTGTGTCGTCAGCATTTGGACATGATTAAGGAATTTGCCATAACAAAACATCAGACACTGATTAAAAAGGTTCAAGCTGTTTTTTCACAGCCCTATGAAAGCAAGCACAGTGATGTGGATTGTCTGATTTATCAAGGCTTTTTTAGTTACGATGAGCGGGCTTTTTTCAATCAGATTCGCGCCATGAAAGCCCGGGATATGCCTTGGGACAAGGCCGAAATAACAGGTTTTTCTGATGATCGTGGTCCCGAATTGGTGCGCCGTTATCGCGCCCGAAATTTTCCCGTTAGTTTAGATAAAAAACAACAACAGCAATGGCACCGCGAATGTCATGATCGGTTACAACAGCTGCACGGTGTTAACTGGCATCGCTGGTTTACCCATATGGCGACTTTAAAAGAACATTGTGATGGCGCCGGTCAGCGGGTGCTGTTAGAGACATTAGAGGATTACGCCCGCAGTCATCCGTTGTTGGGTTTGACCGCGTAGTCGGGAATTCGAATAATACTTAGCTGGAACGGTAATTTCTGCGGGTTAAAATCATGGCGACTCTAATCACCAGATAGAAAATAAAGCCAATTGCCACCAAATAACTGCCCCAATGTTGCAGCAGAATCACATTGTTGCCTTGTTCTAAACCCTTGATGTAATCCCAGAGCATGGGAATGGCACCAATCATGGCGATAACCATGGCCACATAAGACATCATTTTTAGTTGATAGATGCGCTGGCTAAATCGTCTTTTGCGGTAGAGGTCGGCTTGTTCCCGGTCGATTTTTGCTTCTTTATCATGGCTGAATCCACATTTTGGGCAGACCGGAGCCAATGAAGACATTTTGGTGCGACAAACAGGACATTTTACAAGAGCCATAGTTGCTATTTAAGGTTAAATGAGCAGTTATTATAACAAGCTTGGTGATGTTTTTTAAGTATATAGGCATGTGCTTCACCCTTCGGGAATCAGCCACAAAGCTCATCACGATGTTGTCGTTGTTGTTAAGGATTATGGCTGTTAACTGCAAACGATGGCTTTTGAATGAAATTTTTGGCCGGTTGTCATAACCGCCCATGTCTTTTAAATACGACTGCCGCATGAAATTTTTAGTAAAAACGACTATCATATCAACCTTAAAATAACCACTTGACAGCCATTCTATGTACCGAAAAACAAAAATTGTTGCCACCTTGGGACCTGCCAGTCAGCAGGCCGAACAGATTAAGCAATTAATCCAAGCCGGGGTAAACGTGTTTCGTTTAAATTTCTCTCACGGCAGTCATGATGATCACCGTCAGATTGTCACCAATATTCGCCAGGTCTGTGCACAACTTCATGTGCAAGTGGGTATCTTACAGGACTTGCAGGGGCCAAAAATAAGGGTGGGACGTTTTGCATCAGGTTCGGTTTTATTGAAAACCGGTCAAACGTTTCGTTTGTATGCAGATAACAGCAAATCTGGAGATGAGTCAGGTGTTGGAATCAGTTATGGACAGCTCTATCAAGACGTGGCGATTGGTGATGAACTGTTGCTCGATGACGGCAGACTTGGTTTGCAGGTGAAAGCGATTATTGGCACTGATTTGGTTTGCCAGGTGCTGCTGGGTGGTGAATTAAGTAATCACAAAGGCATCAATGTGCCGTCAGCGGATTTATCGATTGCCGCAGTTACTGATAAAGACCGGGCTGATTTGGCGTTGGGCGCTGAGTTGGATGTGGATTGGGTGGCCTTGAGTTTTGTGCGTTCGGCTGATGACTTATTGTTGGCTCGGAAATACCTGGCAGAACACCAGTCCACCGCGAAATTAATGGCCAAAATCGAAAAGCCCGGTGCGGTGAAAAACTTTAAGGAAATTTTAAGAGAAGCCGACGGCATTATGGTGGCTCGTGGTGATCTGGGGGTTGAGTTATCCACTGAACAAGTGCCCTTACTGCAGAAGAAATTAATCCAAAAAGCACGCGAAAAGGGCAAGCCGGTGGTAACCGCCACCCAAATGCTGGAAAGCATGATTGAACAACCGACCCCGACCAGGGCGGAAGCCAATGATGTGGCCAATGCCATTTTTGATGGCACCGACGCGGTCATGTTGTCGGCAGAAACTGCCACCGGTGATTACCCCATCGAAGCGGTAAAAACCATGGCCCGGATTGCCCAAACGGTGGAACAAGATGACAGTTACCGGAGTCATATCAGCCAAAATAAAGTGGCGGTCCAAAAAAACACCCCCGATGCAGTGTCATCCGCTGCCTGTCAAGTGGCCACCATCTTGAATGCTCAGGTGATGTGTTGCTTCTCCAGTTCCGGTGCCACCGCCTTGCGCGTGGCACGCAATCGCATGGTAACGCCGGTGATTGCCATATCACCGCATCAAAAGTCTTGCCGCCAATTAACCCTGTCATGGGGTATTTACCCGGTGCTCAATGATCAGGCCAAAAGTACCGATTCAATGGTGCGGGTGGCCAACACGGTGATTGCCGAAGCCAAAATGGCGGAAGTGGGTGATACCTATGTAATTACCGCAGGTGTTCCCTTTGGGCAATCGGGTACCACCAACCTGATTCGGGTGGAAACCTTATCTGATTGAAGATTGCCTGATGGGCCAAGCTTGGTTTAAGATGAATGTTTTAAAATAAACATTGTACGATGCCTTTAATCAAACCACTGGATCAGTTTGCCAATGCTGAGGTTGAACAATTGGTCAAGTTTTATAATGAAACTTTGGGTTTTTGCCCCAATAGTTTATTAACCATGCAACACCGCCCTGCCATTGCCGAGGCATTCGTAAAGATCAATAAAGCGGTGATGGCCAATGACGGACGGGTGACTGCTGAGCAAAAACGTTTGGTGGGTTTTTTGACCAGTGCCCAAAGTGGCTGCCGGTATTGCCAGGCACATACTCTATTGGCTGCTGAACGCTATGGCGGTAACGCTGAACGCCTTAAAAACATCTGGAATTTCCGTGAAAGTTCATTGTTCACAGAAGCGGAAAAGGCCCTGTTTGAATTTGCCCTGGCGGCATCAGCGGTGCCCAATGCGGTGGATGAAACCATTGAAAAGGCATTAAAAGCCCATTGGGATGAGGGTGAAATCGTCGAAGTGCTGGGGGTGATTGCGCTGTTTGGTTTTTTGAACCGCTGGAATGATTCCATGGCGACAACCTTAGAACAACCGGCCGAGGATGCCGGAAAAAAATACATGGCAAACCAGCAATGGGATAAGGGTAAACACCAATAATGTTCGGATTGCGGTGATTAAACAGGTACATTTTTAAGCTTAATTAACCATAAAATTATGAATAAAACCCAAAAAAACACAGCAGCCAAAGGTCATCCATCAGCTCAAATTAACCGCATTGTTGATTGTGTTGGTGAACGGATATTAGACAAAGAATTCGCCATTAGACAGGTGATTGCGGCCCTTTTGGCCGGCGGTCATGTGTTGCTGGAAGACCGGCCGGGTTTAGGTAAAACAACCCTGGCGGCATCGGTGGCTCAGGTATTCGGTTTGGATTATAACCGCATACAACTGACCTCGGACATGATGCCCAGTGATGTTTTGGGCGTCAGTATTTATCACGCTGAAACACAACAATTTAGTTACCACAAAGGTCCGATTTTCACCCAGTTTTTACTGGCTGATGAGCTTAATCGTGCCACCCCCAAAACCCAAAGTGCTTTACTGGAAGCGATGGCGGAAAATCAAGTCAGCATGGATGGCAAAACCTATCCGATGGATCCGGTATTTTTTGTTATGGCAACCCAAAACCCAATCGATGATTCGGGCACATACAGTTTACCGCATTCACAATTGGATCGTTTTTTGATTAGTTTAAGTTTGGGTTATCCCAACGAAGTCAGCGAGCGACGTATTTATTCCGGAGACTATTTAAACGCCATGACACAGGCCTTGCCGGT
>QQUO01000073.1 GCA_008501575.1 Pseudomonadota bacterium | reverse complement strand
AAGCGCCATTACCCGGCGGATTACCACCACCCGTATCATAATCAGCCACTAAGCTGACATTACTGAAAGCCGAATAAGCATTAATCATTACGTGATAAGTGCCGACTTGCGGACTGGCAAAATCACAATTTTCATTGTTACCTGATTTCCACGGACGACAATCATAGCTTGAAGTGGTTGGGGCACTGCCATATTTGACATACAAATCACCATCACCTCTGCCACCACTCATGGTAAAGCTTAAGTTAGTGGCACCGGATGGAACCTCCAAAGTAAATGCCAGTTGACCATTTTTAGCGGCCGATAAACCGGTTTTAGCCACACCTTTGGTCAGCACAGTATTACCGGGATTCGGTGGATTTCCACCACCGGCAGCCAGTTGTAAGGCGGCGGTGGCATTGGCATAACCGGCACCACATATACTGGTGGTACACTGATGATCAGGCACACTGGCAAAGCTGTCAGCAGAATCTTTAATCATTTGTTCAACTTCAGCAGGCGTTAACGAACCATCCACTGATTTTATCAAAGCAGCCAAGCCTGCCACATGAGGAGCCGCCATAGACGTACCCTGCAACCAACCGTAATTATCACTGGCCGGTCCTTGTGTACCACTGTTATGGGTGGATAAAATCATCCGTGAATCTTCCCACACGCCGCCCTGACAATCACTTAAAGAGCTGGGTTCACTGTTATTAATGGGATTACAGCCATCACCACCCGGGGCGGTAATATCGATACTGGAGCCGTAATTTGAATAATATGCCCGGGCCCCATCATTGGCGCCGGCTGCCACTGAGATTACATTACTACAGTTAGCCGGTGGATAGCCGGATGATGAATTGTCATTACCCGCTGCCACAACGATTGTTGCGCCTGCATCGTATGCGGCATTAATGGCGTTTTGATAGGTTGAACTACACGATGTTGGGCTGGAAGATCCCAGGGACATGTTAATCACATCTGCCGGGGTGCTGTTAGTGGGTACACCGCTGACACTTAAGCCTGCAGCCCACCGAATACCATCGGCAATATCAGACAAAGAACCACCACAGGTACCCAATACCCGCACCGGCACTAAATTAACATTCCAGGCAACACCAGCGACACCAGTGCCGTTATCAGACACGGCTGCCACTGTTCCGGCCACATGGGTGCCATGCCAGGAACTGTCCTGAGCGGCATGGGTACCACCACATTGATTAGCCGTGACCCAGTCACCCGGATCCTGGGCATTGCTGTCTCGACCGTTACCATCGTTGCCGACGGATGAACTGGATATCATGTCGTATTCATTGACCACATTACCCACTAAATCAGCATGAGGCCGATAACCGGTATCCAAAACAGCCACCGTAACCGCAGTCGATCCTGTGCTTTCGTCCCAAGCGCCGGGTAAGCGCATACCACCGGTGGTGTTTTTATAATGCCATTGTTCGTTGTAACGACTGTCATTGGGTGTGCGATAAGGCACAATCCAGGCATCCACTTCAGCATATTCAATCGATGATTCTCCATTGAGCTGTTCCACCAAAGATTGCAAATCCATAAAACTGGATTTTTCCAGATTAGAAACTCGCCAAACTTCGGCCTCGCCGGACATCATCCGCTTAAATTCAAAATTAACACCCATTTTTTGACTCATGGCAGCCACTTTGTTCATGGCTGATTTGTTGTTTTTTGATGGTGTTTTGAATTTAACGATAATGGATTGGGTTAATGGGTGCGCTTGTGCTTTATAAGAATGCGTGACACTGGATTGCACTTGCATGGGTGATTTATTAATTTGTTGATCAAATAATAAATCATCTTGAGCCCAGGCTGACGAACCGGCAGCCAAAGCAATACTGACCATCGCAGGGATGGATGCTTTTTTTAAAAACGACATAAGACTTTACTCTCCTCTCTAATAGATAATTTTTGAATGGTTCCATCACTGCTTTTAATTATATTTATTATGACATCAGCAATAAAACCGGAATGATTATATGTTATCAATACGATAAGTAAAACTAATGATTTCATTTTTTGTGACAGAGTTATCATTGTTGTCGTCATGCTACAAAAGTCATAATTAAGTTATAATGTCACCATGACAATGTTAATGATTGGTATACAAGGCTTTACGCTCACCGAACAGGATAAAAAACACCTACAACACCCTTTGGTATCAGGGGTGATTTTTTTTGCCCGCAATTACCAAAATTACCACCAATTACATCAATTGGTCAGTCAAATCAGGGCCATTCGCGGTGAAAACTTCCTGCTGGCCGTGGATCAGGAAGGTGGTCGGGTGATTCGATTCAAAGCCCCGTACAGTCAATTGCCGGCCCTGGGTAAACTGGGTGATCGATTACAAACCAATAAAGATCAGGCCTTGGCAATGGCCCATTTACATGCCTGGTTAATGGCAACCGAATTATTAAACACCGGTATTGATTTAAGTTTTTCTCCGGTGTTGGACATTAATAATGGCAGTGACGTTATCGGTGATCGTGCCTTTAGCCAGGATCCCCATGAAGTGATTGAACTGGCCAATATGTATTGTGGTTCAATGCACACAGCCGGCATGAAAACCACTGCCAAGCATTACCCGGGACATGGCACCG
>QQUO01000334.1 GCA_008501575.1 Pseudomonadota bacterium | reverse complement strand
GTATCATGATCAGGGTTTGGCGCCATTAAAATATGCCGGCTTTGGCCAATCTGTCAACATCACCTTAGGCTTGCCCATTATTCGCACCAGTGTTGATCATGGCACCGCCCTGGATATTGCCGGTCAAGGCCTGGCGGATGCCGGTAGTTTACGAGCTGCCATTAAACTGGCCCGAACCTGCGTTACCAAGCAACAAAAACATGCGTGCTAAAAAGAGTTTAGGCCAAAATTTCCTACAGGATGAAGCAATTATTGACCAGATAATTGCCCTCATCAGACCCGACCGTGCCAAAAATATTATTGAAATTGGCCCCGGTACGGGAGCCCTGACTGACCACCTGGCCCAGGCTGGTGTGCCCTTATCCTTAATCGAATTTGACCGAGACTTAATCACCCCGCTCGAGCAGCGTTATGGTGAAAAAAACCATGTCACTGTTTATCATCAGGACGCCTTGCAGTTACAGTTAAACCATGGCCCATACCTGATTGTCGGCAACCTGCCTTACAACATCTCATCACCGTTATTAATTCATCTGATGAAACAATCAACCCACATTGAGCGGGCTGTTTTTATGCTGCAAAAAGAACTGGTTCAGCGCATTTGTGCCGAACCTGGTGTTAAGGCGTTTGGGCGATTGTCAGTGATGTTGCAACACCGTTTTGATTGTTATGCCGCACTTACAGTACCACCTGAAGCCTTTAAGCCGATTCCAAAAGTTGATTCCCAAATCATTGAACTGATTCCCAAACAAAGCCCAACGGAAGTCGATTTAAACAGTCTCGAGTTTGTCGTTAAACAAGCCTTCGCCCAACGCCGCAAAACCATCCGCAATAACCTCAAAAAATGGTTTTCTGATGACACCCTAAGTCACATAGGAATCGATCCGCAACAACGCCCCGAAACCATTTCAGTGAAACACTATGAGCAACTGGCGCAACACCACCATGCGCATCACTAATTACGCTCATTTACCGGCTTGTTTTATCACCGCCACCGATACTGAAGCCGGCAAAACCCATGTCGCCTGCCAAATACTGCGCGCATGGCAACAACAGGGTTTATCTGTGGCGGCATTTAAGCCGGTGGCCACCGGTGCCATTATCCATAAAGGCCAACGCGCCAGTGAAGATGCCTTGCGATTGGCCGCGGTAACAAGCCAAAGCATTCATGAAATAAACCCTTATTTATACGACCGGCCGGCTTCACCCCACATTGCAGATAGCCGGCAATCTTTTTGTTTGAGCGACTGTCTGCAGCAATATAAACAGTTAACTCAACAATATGACCGGGTTCTGGTGGAAGGTGTGGGCGGGTGGTGTGTGCCGCTTTCGGCCGATTTAATGTTAAAAGATATGGCCCTGGCTATGGCCTTACCGGTGATCATGGTGGCACGCATTGGCTTGGGCTGTATTAATCACAGTTTATTGACCCTTAAGCAAATACAACGTGATTGCGATTTACTGTATGGTTGGATTGCCAATTGTATCGACCCTGATTTTCCTGACAGCTCCAGTAATATTCTCGCCATTGAACAACGCATGACGACAGGCACTGTTATCGAATAACTGTTTTGCGGTAAAATAATAGAATTTGAGGTATTCAATATGTACAAATCATTGATTCTAATTATCTTAACAAGTGGCGTCGTCAACGCAGAAAAACTGTCTTTTGAGCAACAGTTAAATCTATCCACTGATCGTATTAGCGCCCTCGACATAATTAGCGGTGCCGGTGACATCAATATCAGTATCCACGACAGTAACGAAATCCTGGTCAATGCCACCATCACCTCAGACAAATACCGGTCCATGGAACGATTCAAGGAGGTGTATGAGCGCGATATGGTTTTTCGTATGGATCGTGAAAGTGAATTTGCGGTGTTACGCGGTCACAGCAAACCGGACTTACGCAAAAACCCGGAGATTCAGATTCACCTTAATATTCAAATCCCCAAACATCTGGATGTCGACATAGAGGACGGTAGTGGCGCCATCTATGTGACGGGTTTAGCCGGTCGTTTGCAAATTGAAGATGGTTCCGGGGCCATTGAAATCAGCAACCACTCAAACAGTCTTGATATTGAAGATGGCTCCGGTGCCATAAGTCTAACCAAAATCCAAGGCACCATACAGATTGAAGATGGTTCGGGCCCCATTAAAATCACAGACAGTGATGGTGATGTTGAGATTGGTGACGGCTCCGGCGATATCCACCTATCAGGTGTCAATGGCAATAAACAAATTGAAGACAGTTCCGGTGATATCACCATCGAAAACGGATCAGGTGATGTTGATATCGATGATGGTTCAGGTGACATTAGACTCAGTAATATTTCCGGCTCAGCGGTGATTAATGACGGCTCAGGCTCTATCTATATTGATTCTTTAAGCGGTTCATTAAAGATAAAGAATGCCGGCTCCGGCCAAGTCATCATTGATGGCGAAAATCGCACCAAAGAATTTAAATAACAACAAATTGGTGTCGAAACCTCACGGGTTTCGACACCGCTAATGCCCTTATGGTTTGGGCGCTTTATCTCGCCAGTAATTATTGGCAATGGCGATGGTTTTAAATTCAATCGCCACCAGCTCCGCCGCCTGCATTAATAAAGCGGCATCATCCTGATACTCTTTGCGCACTGCTTTTTTAATATCACCATCGCGCTGAATGGCACCGATGGTTTTGCGCACCATGGTAATTGCCAACAGCCGACCTTGTAAAGGCGTCTCGGTGATTAAACTCGGCATATAATCTGAATTTTCTGATGGTTGCATGGCTGTTGATTCCTGTTCGGCTTGAAGGTTGAAGCTTAAAAGCATCAAACCAATCACGTTAAATAGAGTGACTAATTTAGACATTTTATTCCTCCGTTCATGAGATTTTTGATTATTCCCCGATCGATTCACTTTTTAAATTTGGAAATCGATCCAAAGCATGTTTCTGGTGACAGGCCAAACACGCCTGTTGCATGTCTTGATACAGCTTAAATTGTTTTGCCTGATCTTTATTGCGTGCCGCTTCAGCAAGCTCAGCACTCAAATGATGAAAAGCCTGGTCGCGCTTAATAAATTCTTCAGGTAAAACCTCTTCGAGGGTTTTACTATCTGCTTCGGTCATTTTTTGCGCCATAATAAAACTGTCATGAATGGCCTGTGCCTGAGGCACAACCTGATCATGTTCACCGGCAACTAATGCCCGAAAAATCACATCCATAGATGTGGTAATGGCCTGCATTTCCTCAATCAGTAAACTTCGTATATGGTTTGGTAATTGACTGCCGATTGCACTTTCATGATCAATGTCGGATTCAGCATGTGGCATACTCACCATTAATAATAACAATAATAGGACAATTTTTTTATTCATTTTTGTTTCTCCGTAAATTTATCTTTCGGTTGTTGGTCACTGATTTGCGCCCGCTGAACATGGCTGATATTAAATCACCTTCGCCTTTAAATTCGACGATGACAACGGCCATAACGTACAACAAAACCAATGTACATAATACATAAAAATTATACAGATGTACTGTAATAAAAGGTTTTCTAAAGGCCTGCACACTTTGGCAGACCACTTCATGGTAAAGTTCTGGCGCATAAGGCACTTCTGCCGCCGCCACTCCCGGTACAGCAATCCATCGGCTAAAATAACCGCCGAATGGTGGGTAAAAAAATATCCGTAGCAGCCAGTACCACGCCGATTACGGGCCTGAATGATTAAAGCCAGCATCAGCAACAACACAGCAAAATTAATATATTAGCAGACCTCAGACTAAAGATGTTTGATTTGAATCAACATTGTGATGCGTTGATTTAAAATGACACAGGCACAAAAAAACCGCCCGAAGGCGGTTTTTGAGGCCATTATTAATACCGTTTTAAGCAGCCATTTGAGTTTTTAGTTTTTTCAAAGCCACGGCTTCCAACTGACGCACACGTTCTGCCGAAATACCGTATTTATCCGCCAATTCCTGTAAGGTGGTTTTATCATCCACCAACCAGCGGCTGGTAATAATATCCAGTGAACGTTCATCCAGTTTGTCCAAACCCTGAAATAAAGCGTCATGATTTTTCTCATATTCACGGTCTTTAATCATGGTGGCTTCAGGTGTCGGGCTGCTATGGGTTAACCAGGCTTGCGGCGAATAGGTGTTATCCTCATCGTCATCACCGGGTAAATCAAAGGACACATCCTGGCCATGTAAACGGGACTCCATTTCCACCACAACTTCCGGCTTAACATCCAAGTCTTTGGCCACGCGGTTCACTTCATCTAAACTGAACCAACCCAGACGCTTTTTGTTTTTTCGTAAATTAAAGAACAGTTTACGGTGCGCCTTGGTGGTGGCAACTTTAAGAATTCGCCAGTTTTTTAAAATATATTCATGCATTTCTGCTCGAATCCAATGTACCGCAAAGGACACCAATCGAACTTTATGCACTGAATCAAAGCGTTTAATGGCTTTCATCAAACCAATATTGCCTTCTTGAATTAAATCGCCCACCGGCAAACCATAACCGGCATAACCTTTAGCCACATAAACCACAAATCGCAAGTGTGACATCACCAGCGAGTGGGCGGCCTCTAAATCATTGTTATCACGCACCCGGTCGGCCAAAGCACGTTCTTCTTCTACAGTTAACACCGGGATTTGATTGACAGTACTGATGTAAGCATCCAAAGAACCGGTGGCAGAAGGTATGGGTAAATTTTTAAGTGTATTTGTTGTCATTATGTGCTCCAAAATCTGACATGGCTTAATTAAGCCCATGTGATTGAGAATTGATGCCCGTTTTGACACGCCGGACACCTCGAAAGTTCCGTCCTCCATTGAGCAACGGACGTTGTATTATAGCATAATATTTGATTTTTTTGAAGTTTGATGCAAACCCAAACCCCAATCACAGTTGCGGTGCTTGACACATGCAGTGTGCCATTTTAATCACTTCACCGGGACGGCGATTGACCAACAATTGCATATCAGCCATGACCGGTGCAAATAACTGCTGAAGCTGTGCTTGACTGCTTAACTGCTTGGGTTCAATCCACTGGGCTGCTTTGACCATGGTGTCACTCAATACCTGTTCAACCAAACCCAATTCCTTTTCTAACCAGCGCACTTGATAATCATCGGCCAAGCCCGCTTTTTGTGCGGCATCTGCAACCGCCTGATTGAGGTTGCCTAACTGATCAACCAAACCCAGGTCCTTGGCTTGTTTGGCAGTCCATACACGTCCTCTGGCCACTTGATCCACCATCGACACTTCTAAACCACGGGCCATCGCCACGGCTGTGATAAATTGTTGATAGCCGTATTCAATATTGGATTGAATTAATTGAGCAAACTCGGGATCTAAGGGTCGGTCGGGATTAAAGACCCCGACCCATTCGGTGGTGCCGACACCGTCAGAATGAATACCAAGTTTGTTAAACAACTCGGGAAAAGTCATCAGCATGCCATAAATTCCAATGGAGCCGGTAATGGTGCCTTCATTGGCCCAAATGGCATCGGCCGTCATGGAAATCCAGTAACCGCCGGAGGCCGCCACATTGGCCATCGAAACCACCACCGGTTTACCGGCCACTTGTAATGCTTCCACCTGGCGCCTGATTTGTTCTGAAGGATAAACACCGCCGCCGGGACTGTTGACGCGTAAAACCACCGCTTTAATGTTGTTGTCTAAACGGGCTTTTTCTAATAAAGCCGAAGTGGAATCGCCACCGATGGTGCCGCCGGGTTGTTCACCGGATAAAATCACCCCTTCTGCCACCACCACAGCGACCTGTTTTTTGCTGCTGACCGCCGGCAAATCAAGGGTTAAATAGTCTTTAAAATCAATACCGCGAAAATGATTGCCTTCATCATCAAAGGAACTGACTTCGGCAATGTGTTTGTGCATAAATGGCTGCTTCATGATGCGATCAACCAATCCGGCCTCTAATGCCATATCGGCCACTGATCCATTTTTGGCTTGTAAGCGTTTGGCTTGATCATCAATAATTTCACTCAGCTGGTTAACCGATAAGTTTCTTCGTTGGCCAATGTCCTGCAAAAAAGTCTGCCACAAGTCATTCATGAAATGTAAGTTAGCTTCCTTGGCTTCTTCAGACATGTTATTGCGCACAAAAGGCTCCGCCGCTGACTTATATTCACCGACACGGAATAAATGCACATCGACACCGAGTTTATCTAAACCTTCTTTAAAATAATTACGATAGCCACCAAACCCTTGAATAAATAAGAAGCCCTGAGGATCCATTAATATCTCATCAGCTAAACTGGCCAGGTAATATTGTGATTGCGACAGCGAAGTGGCCATTGCAATCACCGGTTTCCCACTGTCTTGTTTAAACTCTGCAACGGCATCTGCAATTTCCCGCAAGTGCACCAAACCCACGCCCATCAGTTCATCGGGATTAATCACCAGGGCAGTGATGCTGTCATCATTGGCAGCCATCTCTAAACTACGTATAATGTCACGCATGCGGGTTTCGGGAACACGGGTGCCCTGGAGGCTCTGGATGGCATGGGTCATCGGATCACCTGAATATTGATCGACGATTAAACCTTGCGGTGCCAGCACCAGGGCTGTTTTATCACTAACATGGATTTTTTGGCCACCAAAGATAAGCCACAGTACCCAGATAAATATCAGCAACAACAAAATATGACGGGTAAAGTTGGCCACCAGCACAAATGGTTTGGTAAAAAAGCCGAAAAATGTTCGGATGGGGGATGATTGTTTGGTTTCTGCATTCATGCGCGTTATTGTACCCGTTTTTGTGTTATTGACTCATGTTACTAAAGTCACTATTTGATCTATTTTTAGGCATTCTGGTCTCTGTATGCGCTATGATTAACTATAATAACTTTAAATGCCCCAAAATAACCACATAATACCGCAATGAGACCTTCTTACTGGCGCCACTTTCCGGCATGGTTTGTCTATGCCTTGCTGTGGTTAATGTCACAACTCCCTTATCGTGTACTGCGTATTATCGGCGGATTTTTGGGTTGGCTGATTGGCTCGGTATTTCACATCAGAAAACAGGTCATCAGCCGGAATATTCAAGCCTGCTTTCCACAACTCACAGCACAACAGCAGAAACACCTGATTAAAGCCAATTATAAAGAAACCGGTTATATGGTCAGCCAAACCCTGTACGCATTCTTTCATCGGTCTAACCGTTTATTTAATCAACTAACGATCACCGGCGAGCATAATTTACAAGACTGTCTGGATAAAAATCAAGGGGTGTTATTGGTCAGTGGCCACTTTACCGCACTGGATATCGGAGGCCGTGCTTTATGCCAACGCCATCCGGTGGCCGGTGTATATCGCCCGCATAAAAATCCGGTGATGGAATATGTGGTGACCCGGGCGCGCACCAGTTATGCCCAAGACATGTTTGCCCGCGATCGATTGAAAAGTATCGTTAAACACCTCAAAAAAGGCGGTGTGATTTGGTATGCACCTGACCAGGACTATCGCCGCGGACATTCGCTTTTTTCAGATTTTTTCGGGGTTCCCGCCAGCACCATTACAGCCACCCATCAACTGGCTCGATTAAGTGGCGCCAAGGTGTTATTTTACAGCGTAAAACGAATCGCTGAAGCACCTTATTACCAGCTACATATTTCACCGGAATTGGAAAATTTTCCAAGTGATGATGCACAAGCCGATACCGATCGCATTAATCAGGGTATTGAAGCCATGGTCAAACAAGCCCCCGAACAATATTTATGGTTACATAAACGCTTTAAAACCAGACCACCCGGACAGGCAGATTTTTATAAGAAACATACAAAAAACACACCACCATGAAAATACCACATTTAGATCCCAACTATGCCCGTGCCCGGTGGCACCAGTGGCCCAAAGCATTTCGCACCGCAAGCTGGCTGGTTGGCATTGTGTGGTTGGTTTTTTTACTGTCACCGGCTTTAGACCTGGCTTATTATGGCAACAAGCCCCGCACCCTTGAGGGACTTTTAGGTCTGGTGAGCATGCCTTTTTTACATGCCAACTGGTCACATCTAATCAATAACACCTTACCCTTATTTTTAACCACCGTGGCTTTATTCGGCAATTACCCGAAAGTGGCCAAACGTATTTTAATCTGGGCAACCTTAATGACCGGTGCTTTGGTGTGGCTGTTTGCCCGCGACTCAAATCACATCGGCGCCAGTGGCTTATTCTATGCTTTACTCAGTTATTTGTTTGTGAGCGGTTTTTTAAAGAAAGACCTGCAAAGCATGGGCATTTCATTGATTATTGCTTTTTTATACGGATATATGATTTGGGGGATTTTTCCGACCCAGGTGGGGGTGTCCTGGGAATCCCATTTGTTTGGTTTACTGACCGGAATATTTTTGGCCTGGAACAGCCGGCACATCGATCGACCCGTACTTAAAGACTGGCAACTGGATGACAATTTAGATCACTATTTTCCTGACGATGAGGAATATTAACCCAACAATTACGGGCTGACACAGCTGCGACAAAATGGTGTATGCGGATAGGCTGTTAACCTTGGGTTATCTATGGCTTCACCACAGACCACACATTGGCCATAAGTACCGGCATCAATGCGAGCCAGGGCTTTTTTAATTTGCGACCACTCTATCTGGGCTTGTTGATCAGCGGATTTAATGGTTTTCCCATGAACCTTTACCGCCGTCGGCCGAATTAAATCCACCAGTTTCTGCTGCCGTGCCAGCAGTTGTTGTTTTAATTCATCAATTTGTTGTCCCTCAACCACCATTGAGAATTGTCCTAATTTACTTAACAGATGGTTAGTGTAGCAAGAATTCCTTTATTAAGATTTGACCAAAGTCAAGTTTTAGAGAGACCTTGGCATAAAAAAACCTGCGAATAAAGATATTCGCAGGCTATTAGTCAGGAATTAACTATTGTTGTAATTGTTTTTCCAGCTTTTTAATACTGTCAAGTAGTCGACGCTGAGTTTTTGTATCCAAAACCGGTAAATCAGTCATTTTTGAGGTTGTTTTTTCATGCGCAACTGTTCGTTCCGGCAAAAAACGTGCCAGACTGGTGCCATCTGAGGACTGGCTGGCTTTATCATGACCACCGATTTCACCGGCCACTGAAGGCCCAAAACCGTTATCGACAAAGCTTTTACTGGCGCTTCTAAAACCACGCACTGTAAAGCCATCAAGGCTTAAATCCGGCTCACTGCCTACACGATAAGAATAAGCCATGCCGTCAAACTGATCAGTACCAGTTTTTAGATAATAAGCCAAATAATAATCTGCATCATCCCGCATGACCGCCACCAGTTCATCATAGTCATGGTCATATATTGCCGCTAAATCATTATTTTGTAAGGCCCTCGTGGTGCAATAATGGTAGTAGACCGTGCTTTCAGAGCGACAACCTGTCACCATTCTATCACCCTGATAAACTTCCACCTGCTCAAACAACATAACATCAGAAAAATACGGATAGGTATTGCTGGCAGTGTATTGTGAAGCATCGATTACAACCTGCCATTCGCCACGCATTTTTTGCAACTCATCACCTAAATACATATTGAATCGTTCGATGGTTTTGGTAACACCTGCCACAGTGAGTTCGGCGGTGGTTTCGGTGAGAAACTCAATGGTCATGGTGCCATAGCCACTGTATTCAGGGGTGTTTTGTGACCAATAACAGCCAATACATTGACCGCCACTAAAATATATTAAACGGCTTTCAAAACTGGAATTTCCGACCAGAAACCCTTCCGAAGTGTACCAAACCGGAAAGCCGTCTTCGTCATAAACGTAAAAAGTAATAAATAAATAATTATCCTGAATTTCTATGGCATAACCGGAGCCCGGTTCTTCGGGGTCCCAATACTGTCCTGATTCAGGGGTGAACGCTGAGACCTGGAAAGCCATCAGCATTAAAATTAAAATTGATGTTGTGGTTTTCATGGCTTGTACATATATATTATTGAGTGAGTCCCTTATACTAAGGGATTTTGACTGAATTAACTCTGAACCATGATTGATATTGGCGCTAATTTAACCCATGACAGCTTTGATGACGACCGCGAGACGGTCATCGCTGAGGCCAAAGCCGCCGGCGTGACAGGCTTTATTATTACCGGTTCTGATATGAGCTGCTCCCAAAAAGCGATTAAATTGGCCCACCAGCATAGCGATTGTTGTTATGCCACAGCGGGAATTCACCCGCACCATGCCAAAGACTATAATCAAGCCCTTATGTCAGAATTATCAGCTTTGTTAAATGATGAAAAGGTGGTGGCTGTGGGTGAAACCGGTTTAGATTATTTTCGTGACTTTTCGCCACGCCCACAACAAATTAAATCCTTTGAAGGCCATATAGAATTGGCCATTAAAACCGGTTTACCGATGTTTTTACATCAGCGGGATGCCCATGTGGACTTTTTACCCATTCTAAAACAGCAGCGCGATCAACTCAGTGATGTGGTGGTACACTGCTTTACTGATAGTAAACAAGCGCTTTATGATTATTTGGATTTAGATTGCTATATTGGTATCACCGGTTGGGTTTGTGATGAACGCCGTGGTCAACATTTGTTAGACTTAATTCATGACATTCCTTTAAACCGTTTT
>QQUO01000149.1 GCA_008501575.1 Pseudomonadota bacterium | reverse complement strand
AATCGAAGGCGTTCTCAGTTCCACACCTTGAAAGCCATTATCAGAAGCGGTTATCAATAAGGTCTCGCCTTGACTGCTGGCGTTGAGTAAATCGTATCCAGCAGTCGCATTCAAGCGCCAACTGTCCATTTTTTCACCGGTTATTTGGTCTTTGGTTTGGTAATTAGTGCCATCAAAAGAAAGCCACATTTTTCGGTATAAGTTCAATTGTTCAGATTGGTTTAAGGTGCCTCTTTTTTGTTCAGTAATAGAAAAAACCTCGCCTTGATTGATTAAAAAATTGGGCACTTGATCCCAGCGCGAAAAGGATTGCTCCGGGTTGATTGGTGAACCGCCTTCAGCCACAGTGATGCGAATGTTTTTATTGTCCTGATAGGCCCAAATTTCCTGTTCCGGCCAGTGGTCACTCTTCGCCTGATAGGACAATTCACTGGGCCAGCCATTAATATTCATGCTGATAAACAGCTCACTGTTTCCGGGCTGAAGCTGAGCCCATAAATCACCGTTAGCATCCACATAGGCGGACAAATCACCGGATACATGGGTCAGCTGTAAGTGTTCACCCAGCACATGGCCCAGTCGTTCATTTCTGGCCACGCCGGAAACATGCAAATCAATCGCCAAGAACATGGTCATCGGGTGGCCATCAATGATTAAGCGATTCACTTCCATGTCTAAGCTGTTGGCTTCCTTTTGCTCATCCGTGGCGGTTTCTCCGAACCACAAAGCATTGGCTTGCTTAACCGGAAAATTAACCGGCTGATTATCCAATAGCAATGAAATGGCAGCGATCTCGGCAGGTAAATTAATTCTTTCCGGTCTTGATTGCCAACTAAACCGGCCTTCGATTAAATATGTACCCGGAGTCAAAAACAGTTCAGGTCGATGGTTTCTTTTAATCACCACCTGTTTTTTGTTATTGGCAGTGACAGCAAGCGGCCAGGTACCCGGTTCGCCGGGTAATGGAACCCAACTGTCTTGCAGCACTTGCCAAGTAATTGTAAACTCAGCACCGTTTGCATTAACGGCAATGGCCAAGGTTTGTGGCCAGGCACAAACATGTTGGCTTTTAATTCCTGGATTTTGATCTGAAAAATAAGGACAGGTTCTAAACTCTTCACCATACAACACCCAATCCTGCCATTCAGCCAGCTGAGCAGGAACTTCTTTGGCTTGAACTGAGAACACCGTTAAAACGAAGATAAAAAGGAGAATTGCTGTTTTCATAGAACGCTCAAATACTGTCTTTTAATCAGAACCATATTAATCTGCTTAAGTAATAAACACCAATATATTTTTTATAAATGATTTGACCATTGTGTATGGTTAACAAAAAATAAAACCGATAAATTAATTTAAATTAGAGAAAGATATTATAAAATGTAAATATATTTGGGTTGGTTACCAAGGCAATGGATAAATCACGATTTGAAAACCTGCTGAAATTTGCCATTAATAAAAAGTAAAAAGAGGACAATCTTATGAAGCGAAGTATAAGCATTATTATGCTGATGGCTTGTGCGGCCATTTGTTACGCACAAACGGAACAAGCCGCTGAAAACACAGCCATTACCGTCAGTCAGGAAAATGACTCACTGATTGATTCAAATCAGCATTTAACTGAGGTGGAGGCTGAATCAAATCAACTGCGCTTTATCATGCTGAGCCAAGATAAAGTCGACAGAAAAAATATCAACACGATTCAAATCTATAATCATCAGGCTCAATTGTTAAAAGCAATCAATGCCGGCGAATCCCGTAAAAATGGCGGTCGCATATTTCACTTCGATGACCCCGATCGTTTTTATTATTACGCCTATGAAAATGGCTCTAAAGCACGATTAAAAATCTATAACAAAACTGATTTTTCTTTAGTGGCAGCGCATGACATTGAACCCCTGTATGAAGAAGTCATTGTCGGTACTGGCGTCTATTCTCTGGCCGGTTTGAATGCGGATAAATCCCGACTATTTATGCATGTGGGTAAAAAGAAAACCCAAGAAATTCTTATTTTTGATGTCCGTACCGGCGTCTTGTTACAGCGCGTTCCTCTTGGTAAATATAAAACCAAAGTAACTGCCTATAACCTGGGTGATGTGTTGGTGGCAACTGTTAATACCGGTAAAAACCGGAGCATTCAATTAATTGATGTGGAAACCGGTCAGGTTAAATTTAAAAAAGTGTACGAATATAAAGATGTGGCTGGCTTCGTCCATGGGGATTATGTTTTTTATGCCTATGTCACTGGTAAGCGTGTTGATACAGTTTATCAATATTATGTGCGCAACTTTGTGACCGGTGAATTGCAAGATTTTAAGTTTAAATCATATTCACAATTGGCTTATGCTGAAAATAAAGACAAAAGCAGTGTTTATATTGT
This sequence comes from Pseudomonadota bacterium, assembly GCA_008501575.1. Taxonomy (GTDB): domain Bacteria; phylum Pseudomonadota; class Gammaproteobacteria; order Xanthomonadales; family Marinicellaceae; genus Marinicella. The sequence continues at coordinate 8,302 of QQUO01000149.1, read as the reverse complement.
CGGAAATGACATCGAAAATAACAAATCAACCACGGTTTTTAAATTTAATCAGGGCAGCATAGAACGGTTGCCTGTTCAAGGTATAACGATTAAGCCACAAAAATTACTGCTGGATAACCAAGAGCAACAATTATTGATTTTGGGAAAATCTGATTTAACTGTGGTTTCATTGCGCAATCCGAGCCAGGCGAAGTTAACAGATTTACCTTTTGATGTGGGTGATGTTGTATTTAATGAGAGCGGAAGTCATCTTTACCTGAAAGAAGGTGCGGGCTCTGAAGTGGCATTAATTGACGTGGCCAGTGGTGAGAAATTAGCCCGTACCGGTACCGGTCGACCGGGGGTGAAGTTTGGCCAATTTATGGCATCAGCAGCACTTTTGGGTGTTGGTTTAAACTCGGGTTACGTTTATTTTGCCGCCAGTTTTAGCCGCACCGGCATGATCTTAAACCATGCTCAGAATCGCTTATTTGTGATTAATTCGAAAACCAATGATGTTACATTATTAAACGCCGATGATCTCAGTGGGCGAGAAGCCATCGCCACCGGGGGTGGCACTTATATGGTGTATCAGTTGGCACATGAATCTGCACCAATCATGGTGCTCAGCCAAGAAAAAATTAATTGGATTAATGGTGTTACCGGCTCATTAATTTCTGAATTTGAATTCGATGTTTTGTCGGGCATACATTTTGATCATGGATTAATTTTTGTTTCCGATGATGAACAGACGCGGGTGTTTTCAATGAAAACCAGTGAGTTGGTTGTTACATTACCCGGAGCAGACGTCCGTATGGTGAACGTTTTATAATAAGCGCTGTCATTGAGGCGGCTAAGCTAATTGTTGCACCCAATGAATAATATCAGAGGCCGTTCGTAAGCCCGATAAGCGATCCAATTCATGGCCATTTTTGAAGGCCACCAGTGTTGGCAGACTGCGAATACCATGTTCTGCGGCGGCTTGTTCGTGCTGATCGGTTTGAATTTTAGCAAAACGCACCGTGGGTAATTTTTTAGCGGCGTGATAAAAATTGGGTGCCATCATTAAGCAGGGTTGGCACTGGTGTAGTGTTTTAAATATATACGCGTTATGAGAACCAGCCACATGCCTCATAACAAGGCATCGTTTGCAGTTAATGGCCAAAGTCCTTAATAAGAACGATAACGCCGAAATGAGGCATGTGGCTGATTCCCGAAGGGTGAACCATAAAACAGCCATCTACGGCGTTACGTTTCCTTGTAAATTATGAATAACTATTACTGCAAAAACAAGCCTTGTAGCTGACTATTTTATGATTCACTCATGACGTGTATATATTTAAAACACTACACATAGCCCAAAAGTCGATAATTACCAGTGGCTCATTATTACTTATAAACTTGGACAGAGATTTATTATTGAGCTCACTGGGTTCTCCCACGCTCAGTGACTGATGACAGCTACCGCAGTTGGGTTCATTGTTAAACTTGGTGGTGGGTACCCGGTTTTTAGCGCCGCATTGTGGGCAGGCCAGTATGACTGTTTCGGACATAGTAAAAGTTCTCTGAAAGCTGTAACTGATTATATCATATTATACTCATGAAGTACTTTTCTAAACACTTTTGGATAAAATCTAAAAAAATACAGTATCATTTATTGGAATTTAATTGTTTGGCTGGGATTTTATATGGCTTGGTTCTATCTATTTGTGGCAGGATTATTTGAGTGTGTTTGGGCTGTGGGCTTAAAATACACCGAAGGTTTTTCAAAGCCAATACCTTCAGTGGTTACGGTGATGGCCATGGGTGCCAGTGTTTGGATGTTGGCATTGGCGATGAAGGAGATACCGATTGGTACCGCCTATGCAATCTGGACCGGAATCGGCGCAGTGGGCGTGGCGATTGTGGGTATGCTGTTATTCGATGAGTCCCGGGAGTTATTACGGCTCATAAGTTTGATGCTCATTATCACCGGAATCGTCGGGCTAAAGTTGGTTTCGGGTTCTGGCACACCGTAAATTTAGATTTATTTAACGCGTCTATACTATAATCACTTTTTTTACACGAAAGGTTCTTGCTGATGAATATATTAAAAACAATTGGGCTTATGTCCCTTTTCACGGTTACTTTGGCTGTTGCACAAGATCCGGAGAATGAACCTGTTGTTGATTTTAAAACCACCGAAGTGGCTAAAGGCATTTATATGTTATCCGGTGAAAACGGTTTTACCGGTGGCAATTTAGGCCTATTAGTGGGTGATGAAGCGGTGGTTTTAATTGATGACTCGATGCCGCAATTTTTAGACAAGATGCAAGACTCAATAAAAGCGGTCACCGAGCGACCCATTGATTATGTTTTAAACACCCATTTACATGGTGATCACACCGGCAATAATGCCGCAGTGAGTGACGCCGGTGCACATGTCATTGCCCATGATAATGTCCGTAAACGATTGATTCAAAATGGTATCAAGCAAGATAATGTGATGCAACCTACGCCAAAAAACAGCTTGCCGGTCATTACATTTCAAGAGGCCATTCATCTATACTTTAACGAACAACCGATGCAAGTGTTCCATGTACCGCATGCACACACCGACGGTGATTCGGTGATTTACTTTACCGATGCCAATGTCATTCATGCCGGTGATGTGTTTTTTAATGGTCGATTTCCATATATCGACATCGATTCTGGTGGTTCTGTGAATGGTTTGATTGATGCCCTGAAAACCATCGTTGCTATGTCTAATGATGACACCAAAATCATCCCGGGACATGGTGAGCTGGCAGATAAAAAAGCACTGAAAACTGCACTTGAAATGCTCATCGATGGTCGTGATAAAGTACAAGGGCTGATTGATCAAGGCTTGGACGAAGCGGCTATTCTGGCTGAAAACCCATTGGCAAATTACCATGAACAATGGAATTGGGGTTTTATTACCACTGAACGAATGGTCAAGCAATTATATCGAGGCCTCACTGAAACCAAGGCCCATAGTCACTAAGCGTACCTGTGCATGAAAGACGTTAAAAAAATTGACACACCTTATGCCGGCATTGATAAAACAGCTTATCATGTGGAAAAACGCCGCTTGCAAGTGGAGTTGCTAAAAATTCAACAGGATGTGGTCAGAAACCAACAGCGACTGGCGGTGGTGTTTGAAGGTCGTGATGCCGCCGGTAAAGGCTCAACCATTAAACGTTTTGTGGAAAATCTGATGCCAAGACATTATAAAATTGTCGCACTGGGTATTCCCAATGAGGTGGATCGCAAATATTGGTTTCGTCGTTATGAACGTGAAATGCCAAAACCCGGTGAAATTGCTTTTTTTGATCGTTCCTGGTACAACCGGGCGCTTATCGAGCCGACCATGGGTTATTGTAACGAAGCGCAGTATAAATACTTTATGAAAAAGGTTCTTGATTGGGAGCATAAGCAGCAAGAAAATGGCCTGATTTTAGTTAAATTCTATTTATCCATCACCAGTGACAATCAATTGTACCGCTTTGAGGATCGTTTAAGTGATCCCTTAACTTTTTGGAAGTTTTCGGAAAATGATTTGCATGCCCGGGCAAAATGGGAAACCTTTACCCATTTTAAAGAGCAGATGTTTAACTACACCTCATCCCGGCGTTCGCCCTGGGTGGTCATCAATGCCGATGAAAAACGGGCAACCCGCTTAACGGCCATGTTGTATTTGGTACAATTACTCGGTGACGGCAGTTTTATCCCTTTAAGTGGTGAAGAGTCGGTCAGAACCTATGCCATTAAATTGGATGGGGTTAAATTTGATAACCTGACTTTTCGTCAATACGCGGTGCTAAAAGATCGTAAACGACAACAGAAAATTGATGATGAAAACAATGCCTCATAATTTAGCCAACACCATTAATAAACCAATCATTGAATCAGCCGGCGGCCTGGTTTGCAATGACAATCACCACATATTACTGATGTTCAAACGTGGTAAATGGGATATGCCCAAGGGCCGTTTGGAGCCGGATCAAACCATTGAATATTGTGCCATGCGCGAAGTCAAAGAGGAAACCGGACTGGCCATGGATAAACTCAGTGTTCGTGGCAAATTGGTCAGTACCTGGCACACCACCAGTCACCAAAATATTGACTATTTAAAGAAAACCCATTGGTATCTAATGCATTATCAGGGTCAGGATGACCTGACTTTGCCACAGGTAGAAGAGGGCATTATTGAATGCCGCTGGGTACATGTCAGTGAACTACCGGCTTACCGCGAATTACTGCGGCCCCGAATTAATTATGTGGTTGATTTTTGGCATAAGAATTTGGCTTACGTGCCACGGCGTTAGGGTTCTGTGCCAATTGGCACTTTGGCATTGCTCAGGCTCGGTGTTAGAATAATAAATTTCCGGCAAAACAAACAATGAGCGTTCTGTATTCTGAAAATCCGGTGATGTTTAAAAATAATCCCATAGGTTTTATTGCTTCGGTCATACTGATTGCTGCTTTTGGTTTGGGGATTATTATTTTATTGGTGTGGTATTTAAAAACCAAAGCCCTGAAATTAACCGTAACCGAGCAGGACATTGTGCTGGAAAAAGGATTATTGAGTAAGGAACATTCGGAAATTAATATTAACAGTATTCGCACCATTCGGGTTTATCAAAGCCTTTTTAACCGCCTATTTGGTGTTGGTAAAATTGAAATTTTTACCGCCGGTGATAATCCTGAAGTGGTGGCAGCCGGAATGCCGGAACCCAACCGAATACGGGAATTGGTTAAGCACAGAACAGCGGAGAATTAAGATGGTGGGTGAAACAGACAAACAACAGAAAAATGAATCCCGTAAAATTGCCTTGGCTTTAGTGGGTGTCGTGAGTTTGGTGGTGATGGCCGGTTTGTTGTTGCTGCCGTCATTGGTGGCGGCCATGGCACCGGGATTGGGATTAAAAGATGCCGCCATTATTGCCTTTTTTGTGACGGCCATATTATTGATTATTTTTGCGGTGGCCGCCGGTGATGGTTTACTGGGAGAATTACAATTTATGTTGGCCGGGTTTTTTCTGTTTTATTTGATTTTCTGGCTAATGATTGCCTGGGTGTTCTAAGACATGATAAATGGCAAGGCATCAAGACCACAATTTGCCCCCTTATACAGCCGTAAAGAGCGATGGCGTATTTTTTTGTGGGTTTTAATGGCAGTCGGAATATTGGCGGTAATAATGTTTGTTTGGGTGTTGCCATGGCTTGAGCAATTTTTACCCACGGCACATTGCCAAACAATTTATGGCATCAATGGTTTAACCCTGGTTATGGTAATTATGTTGGTGGCATCACCTGTGACATTGGCTTTGTTTTTAATCGTCACTGAAGGGCCAAAAAGTTGGTGGGTTTTTCGAAGTAAACAAACACCCTTACCCGGTGAGAAAGTCATGAGACCCACCCGTTATCGCTACGGGACACGGGCTTTATGGCGGCCATTTGGGTTTCTGCTGGTGGTCATCTTGTTGCTGGCCTTGGCAGTGTGGGCTTATGTGATCACCATGAATTTGACCGGCACCAACAATCACCCCAATAAATCTTGTGATAATCTGGCGGTTAGCCGGGTAATTCATGGCTAAACAAGTACTTTTGACACAGTTTAATCACCCCCAAAAAGTTTACAATCAAACGCATTTTTTCACATCACGGTTTCATGACCGTACAATCAGTGAGGTACAACATGCAAAACACACTTCATAAAGTAGGGCTGCTTTTATTGACCGCTTTAATGGTCAGCTGCGCCAGTCAGCCGGTTAATCAACAGGCAAGCCAAGAGAACTCCAGCGCCCAAGATAATCGGGTTTTTAACCAAGATTATGATATGCGCACACTGGATAATGGCCTCAAGGTCATTGTGGTGAAAACCGATTATCCGGAAGTGGTGTCATTACAAATTCCGGTACAAACCGGCTCCCGTAATGAAGTCGAACCCGGTAAATCCGGTTTTGCGCACTTTTTTGAGCACATGATGTTTCGTGGTACCGAAAACTATTCACAGGAAGAGTACGGTGCCATGCTTAAGGAAATGGGCGCCGATCAGAACGCCTACACCACTGATGACTACACCAATTACCACGTCACTTTTGTTAAAGATGATTTGGAAAAAATGCTGGAACTGGAGGCCGATCGCTTTAAGAATCTGAAATTTTCAGAGGCCCAATTCCGCACCGAAGCCCTGGCGGTCAAAGGTGAATACCTGAAAAACAGTGCCAACCCGTTCAGCAAATTGTTTGAAACGGTGCGTAAAAATTCCTATCAAGAACACACTTACCGCCACACCACCATGGGCTTTTTAGAAGACATTGAAGCCATGCCCGACCAAATGGATTATGCCCTGGAATTCTTTGATCGTTGGTACCGCCCTGAAAAAGCTGCCGTGATTGTGGTGGGTGATGTTGATGTGGATAAAACCCATGACTGGATTCAGCAGTATTTCGGTGATTGGCAACGCGGCAATTACCAGGCCGATATTCCGGTGGAACCACCGGCTCAAGGCAGTCAATACCATCACATCGCCTGGCCGTCACAAACCTTACCCATGTTTGGCCTAACCTTCCGCGGCACCGAAGCCGACCCGAGTCAAAAAGACAAAGCCGCCATCGATATGTTGGGAGAGGTTTATTTTGGTCAAAACTCTGATATTTACCAGGAGTTGGTGGTCAACAAGCAGTTGGTTGATGCTTTATTCTTTTACAGCCCTGACAGTAAGGATCCGGGTCTGATTTATATTTTAGCGCGATTAACTGATCCCGCGAATTACCCGGCAGTGCAACAAGCCATTGTTGATACCATTGTCACAGCTCGAACTGAACTGGTTGATAAAAGTGAGCTCGATGACATTAAATCTGCGGCCCGCTACGGCTTTGCCAACAGTCTGGATAACTCTGAAGCCATTGGCAACATGCTGGCGGCAGTGGTGCAATATGACCGTAATCCCGAAACCGTTAATCAGCGCTATGCGCGTTTAGATGAAATCACACCTGAGGATGTAAAATGGGCTGCCAATCATTATCTGGTGGATGACGGTCGCATTATGGTGACCCTGGCCGAAGGCGAACAAGTTGCCGGCATAAACACTGATTTCAGTTTAGCCGAGCAGGTGGCTGCGGCCAATCAGCCTGTTGATCCGGCCTTTCAGGTTACCGATTTAAGCAGTGACAGTGATATTGTTGATGTCAACTTTTTATTCAACACCGGTGCCGCACAAGATCCTGAGGGTAAAAAAGGCCTGGCTTATTTAACCGCCTCGATGCTGACCGATGCCGGCTCCGAAAGTCGCACCTTAAAAGACATCCAGAAAGCCATGCGCCCGATGGCGGCTTATTTTTCCTCGCAAGTGGATAAAGAAATGGTGTCCCTGAGAGGCCGTGTACACCGTGAAAAAGCTGATCAATGGTTGAATATCGTGCTGGATAATTTATTAAATCCGGGTTTTAGAGAAGATGATTTTAATCGCTTAAAAACCCAACAGATTAATGCCATTCAGACCGACCTGAAACAGAACAACGATGAAGAACTGGGTAAAGAAGTTCTCTATGAAGCTTTGTATGTGGGTCATCCCTATGGCAGTCTGAATTTGGGTCATGTCAGTGATATTGAAGGCATCACGCTTGAGGATGTGAAAGCATTTTACCAGGCCCAATTCACCCAGGAGAACTTAAATATCGGTATTGCCGGTCATTTGGATGAAGCCTTAAAAGACAGTATGTTGACTGCGGTGGCTAAAGAATTGCCACAATCCGGCGCCGAACAAGTCGCCATCCCTTCGGCACCGAAGCTGAGCGGCCGACAAGCCATTATTGTGGAAAAACAAACCATGCCAACAGCCGTTTCCTTTGGCTTTCCGATTGACGTGAATCGGGCTCATGAAGATTGGGTGGGCTTGTGGCTGGTGCGTTCATTCTTAGGCGAACATCGAAATTCCAACAGTTTCCTGTACCAGCGTATTCGCGAGGCACGTGGTATGAACTATGGTGATTATGCCTATATCGAGTATTTCCCGCGTGGTATGTATTTAACCCAGCCGAATGCCAACTTAGGTCGTTCCGAGCAAATTTTCCAGGTCTGGATACGACCCTTGCGTTCGAATCAAGACGCCCATTTCGCCACCCGCGTGGCCATGTATGAGCTGCAAAACCTGATTGACAACGGCCTGACCCAAGAGCAGTTTGAAGCCACCCGGTCATTCTTAAGTAAATACGCCGGCTTGTTATTAAAAGGCCAGGATCGCGTGCTGGGCTATCATATGGACAGCCAGTTTTACGGCACCGATGATTTTGTAGAGATGGTTAAAAACGGTCTG
>QQUO01000138.1 GCA_008501575.1 Pseudomonadota bacterium | reverse complement strand
AATCATTGCGTTTTTCCCACGGCAAGCCCAGTATGGTTTCTAAATAATTTCGAACCACTGTGGCTTCAGCCGACATGGCCGGCATTAATTGTAGTTTTTTAAATTCCGACTCTACCTTCTTTCTGGCTTGTTCAGACAATGGAGTGTCTTTGATTTTTAATTCTAAATCAGCGTACTCTGAGTTATTTTCATCAATATCACTGAGTTCTTTCTTGATGGCTTTAATTTGCTCATTTAAGTAATATTCGCGTTGATTTTTTTCAATCTGACCTTTTACGCGGCCCCGAATTTTCTTTTCCATGACCAGTAAATCCAACTCAGCTTCTATGATGGACAATAAAGTGGTCACCAGATCATCAATTTGATTAATTTCCAACAAATTTTGTTTTTGTTGATGCTCAATCATTAAATGGGCGGCAATGGTATCCGCCAATACCCCTAAATCATCAATGCCCAATACATTACGAAGAACTTCAGAGGATATCTTTTTATGTTTGCTTTGGTACTCTTTAAAACGCTCTTTTAGGGTTTTTAGAAAGACCTTGTCTTCATCAGATTGTAATACTGTTTGAGTTTGCACTCTGACGTAATCGGCTTTAAAAAAACCGTCATCAACAAGTGATTTTAACTGGACCTTGGTTTGTCCTTCAATCAGAACTTTATAGGTATTATCCTGTAATTTAACCATCTGCAAAATGGCAGACAGGGTACCGACATCATATACGTCTTCGACTGTGGGATCATCCACATCGGAATCTTTTTGTGCCACCAAAATCACGGATTGATTATTGTTCATGGCGTTTTTAAGGGCCTCGATAGATTTATCTCGGCCAACAAACAATGGCACAACCATACCGGGGAAAACCACCACGTCACGCAGTGGTAAAACAGAATATTGTGTTTTTAATTTAGTCATATTTATTTTATTCATTCATCTCATTCGAAATGGCACTGTAAACAAGATAAGGTTCTTTACCATCTTCAATCACAGCACGATCAATAACAACTTTATCCACATTATCCAAGTCAGGCAGTTCATACATAATGTTCAGCAAAGATTTTTCCATAATGGTTCGCAGGCCACGGGCGCCGGTTTTACGTTTCATCGCCAGTTTGGCAATGGCATTAAGTGCATCTTCACGTATTTCCAGTTCAACATTATCCATATCAAATAGCCGCATAAATTGTTTCGACAGGGCATTTTTAGGCTCTTTTAAAATACGAATCAAAGCCGCTTCATCCAACAATTCCAAAGTTGCCAGGACCGGTAATCGACCGACAAACTCAGGAATTAAGCCATACTTAACCAAATCATCCGCTTCCATGTCTTTAAACATGGCCAATTCCTTTTCTTGGTCTTTGTCTGAGGCCACATGGGCAGAAAACCCGATACCGGTTTTAACAGACCGTTCCTGAATGATTTTTTCCAATCCGGAAAAAGCACCACCACAAATAAATAGTATGTTTCTGGTGTTAACTTGTAAAAACTCTTGTTGCGGATGTTTACGGCCACCTTGAGGCGGAATCGATGCCACAGTGCCTTCAATCAACTTTAATAATGCCTGTTGCACCCCTTCACCGGATACATCACGGGTAATCGAAGGGTTTTCAGATTTACGGGATACTTTATCAATTTCATCGATATAAATAATGCCAGATTCAGCTTTCTCCACATCATAATCACAATTTTGTAATAGTTTTTGGATGATGTTTTCCACATCTTCACCCACATAACCGGCTTCGGTTAAAGTGGTGGCATCAGCAATGGTAAAAGGTACATTTAAAATTCTGGCCAATGTTTCTGCCAGTAAAGTTTTACCCGAACCGGTGGGGCCAACCAATAAAATATTGGACTTGGCCAATTCAACCTCTTCACTGTCAGCCATTGAGCGAATTCGTTTGTAATGGTTATAGACAGCCACCGCCAAAACTTTTTTAGCGGTTTCCTGGCCAATCACATACTCATCAAGTAATTCATGAATTCTTTTTGGCGTTGGTAAATCATCACCACCATCGCTCAAAATGTCTTCCATTTCGTCACGGATGATTTCATTGCACAAATCAACGCATTCATCACAGATAAATACACTGGGGCCGGCAATAAGTTTGGTAACTTCTTGTTGGCTTTTACCACAAAAACTGCAGTGTTTGATTTCTTCTAATTTCTGATTTTCACTCATGGGCTATATGGGGTTATCTCATCACTGTTATCATACAAAAATTGCGGCTAACTGCCTACTTATAATAGTAATAAAGTGTTGTTTGACTTGTATATAAGGCTAACATCAGTACTTTCAAGCTACCAAGAGCAAGCAACACTGATTTGTTAAGTGATTGTTCATCGTAAAGAAACGAGCCGACTAATAGCCATCGGCTCGTCTGAGGTAGGTTATTGACGGTGATCGACGACGTGGTCAATTAATCCGTAAGCTTTGGCTTCTTGTGCGTCAAGAAAATTGTCTCGATCCGTGTCTTTTTCAATTTTTTCAATACTTTGACCGGAATGCTTTGCCATTATTTCATTCATTTTTGCTTTGATTTTAAGGACTTCTTTGGCATGGATGTCAATATCCGATGCCTGACCTTGAAAACCACCCAATGGTTGATGAATCATCACCCGTGAATTGGGTAAGGCAAAACGTTTATCTGCGGTACCGGCATTTAATAAAAACGCCCCCATACTGGCGGCTTGACCAATACACATGGTACTCACATCGGGCTTGATAAATTGCATGGTGTCATAAATTGACATACCCGAAGTAATCACACCACCGGGACTGTTAATATAAAGATTAATGTCTTTATCCGGGTTTTCAGCTTCTAAAAACAACAATTGGGCCACCACTAAATTGGCCATATGGTCTTCAATTTGACCCACCAAAAATATGATGCGCTCTTTTAACAGACGTGAATAGATGTCATAGGAACGTTCACCGCGAGCGGTTCGTTCAATGACCATGGGTACCAATTGCATGGCTTCTTCGATGCGTTGCTTATTCATTCGTTTACTTTTGGTTTCATAATGTCGTCAAAACTAAGTTTATTTTTCTTGATTTTGACTTCTGATTCAATCCAATCCATCACTTGTGCTTCAATTACGTTTTGTTCCACACTGGACATCAATTCTTGGTTTTGGTAGTACATTTGGATGACTTCCTGAGGTTGTTCAAAGGTTTGCGCGATTTCATTAATCTGCTCTCTGACCTTAGTAAAATCAGTTTTAATGTCTTGTTTTTTGGCAATTTTTTGGATAATTAAACTGTTTAAAATACGTTCTTTTGCCGCTGCTTCATATTTAGATGCCTCTTGTAATGGCGCATCATCATGACCCATTTGCTTGGCCCGTTGTTGTTCCTGATGAGCCATATATTCACTTTCACGACGTACCATGGATTCCGGCAATGGCATATCAGCACATTGTGAACGAAGTGCTTCTAATGCCTTTTGCTTAAAACGGTTGTCAACGGTTTGCTTCAATTCACGGCTTAAGTTATTTTTGATGTCTTTTTTTAATTTCTCTACATCACCACTTTCGATGCCGAAGGATTTCACAAATTCCTCATCAACCTTCGGTAATTTGGCTTTTTTGACTTCTTTAATTGTAAATTCGAATTTGACTTTTTGACCGGCTAATTCATCCACATTAAAGGCATCATCAAAGCTGACTTCCAAGCTGTTTTCTTCGCCCGATTTCATACCGGTTAAAGCTTTTTTCAAATCATCGGGAATGCGACTTTCACCCATTAGAATACCCATGTGCTCAGTGTCCTTTTTTGGGTATGTGAGGTCTTTATTGCTGGCTTTATAGTCCAAAGTCACCAAGTCACCATTCGCAATTTTACCTTTACTGTCTTTCCAGTCTTGTTTTTGCTTTTGTAAATTAGTGATCATACCTTCAACATCTTCTTCAGTGATATCGGCATGCTCCTTTTCGACTTCAATGTCACTAAAATTAATCTCAGGAACCTGTGGCATTAATTCAACTTTTGCAGAAAAAACAAAGCCGCCATCATCGGCATCATCTGTTTTTGTGACTTCAGGTGCCGCCGCTAACTCAAGTTCATTGTCAGTAATGGCTTTTTCAATGGAATTTTGCATCAATTCACCCAACACTTCTTGGCGGGCATGTTGACCAAATCGTTGCACCAATATTTTTTTAGGGACACGACCTTGTCGAAATCCTTTTAACCGAACTTCTTTACCCAATTCAGTGATTTTTTCATCCACTTTTGATTGAATGTCTTCGGCTGCTAATTCAATATTTACCGTACGTTCCAAACCTTCTGCTTGATCTATTGAGATTTGCATCATTACTCCAGAGTTTATCAATTAATTTGGTGCGAAAGGAGAGACTCGAACTCTCACATCATAAGATACTGGTACCTAAAACCAGCGCGTCTACCAATTCCGCCACTTTCGCAAAATATGCTTACAGGATGAAAAAGAATGAATGGGGTGGCCGATGGGGCTCGAACCCACGACAACCAGAATCACAATCTGGCGCTCTACCAACTGAACTACGGCCACCATATATGCCTGCCTGGCGCGCCCGGCAGGACTCGAACCTGCAACCCTCGCCTTAGAAGGGCGATGCTCTATCCAGTTGAGCTACGGGCGCATTGCAGTTTTCTATAAATGGTCGGGGTAGAGAGATTCGAACTCCCGACCCACTGCTCCCAAAGCAGTTGCGCTACCAGGCTGCGCTATACCCCGACTGGTCTTATTTCACTCATATCATCAAGCTGGCGAATTTTAATACTTGCGCACAGCAAGTTCAATCATAAAATAAGTTTTATCGCCTTTAATTCAAGGCTCAACATTTCAACATCCATGAGAAATGGTCAAAAATGGCGCGCCCGGAAGGATTCGAACCTCCGACCGCCTGGTTCGTAGCCAGGTACTCTAATCCAACTGAGCTACGGGCGCGTATTAGGGATGCGAATTATGTTTGTTTTTGTTAACGAAGTCAACAGCAAAAACAAAAATCGCGGGTAATTTTATAAAAGTAAATTCAATCACCTTATAAAATGGCAGAGAGTGAGGGATTATTAAAAACGTCCTGTTTTTACCGCTTCGCGGCGCCTGCGGCGATGAAAATACGCTCCCGACGTATTTTTATTCATCGCATCCATGCGATTCACCCTACCGGGCTGTCGTTAAAATTCTTTCCTGAAGAATTTTTCGAACCCTCAGCTTCTCATACTTCACTATCCAGTATTTTATAATTCCCCGCTTCGCAGGGCTTTATAAAATGGCGGAGAGTGAGGGATTCGAACCCTCGATGGGCTATAAAACCCATACTCCCTTAGCAGGGGAGCGCCTTCAGCCGCTCGGCCAACTCTCCGTTTTCTTCATTACCCACCAATATACCGGTGGGAAACATTGTTCTTTGCGCGCTCCCCAATGGGAGACGCCTGATTCCGGGCATCCTGCCCTCCACCCTTCGGGTCCGCTGCGCGGGGCTAAAATGATCCGGTCATTTTAGTCAGCCGCTCGGCCTATATCGCATTAAAACCTGATTTGAAGTTTCTCAATCAAGCGGTTTAGGTCAAGCGGGCTATTTTAGTCAAATTCAGTTTAAATGCAACCGTCTTTTACGGCTGTTTCAAACGTTACTGATTGCCAATGTTATCTTCATTATCATCCGTGTCGACAGCCTGCTCAACAGTCTGTTCGGCGCCTTGATTAAGCTGTTCATTTTTAATGCGTTCATATATTTCTTCACGATGAACAGCAATTTCTTTCGGCGCATTGATGCCAATGCGAACCTGATTACCTTTAATGCCCAATACTGTGACTGTGACATCATCTCCTATCATTAATGTCTCACCAACACGTCTGGTTAAAATTAACATCTATTTCTCCGTTTTATCTTATTAAAGCACTCTCGGGAAGCACCTGTCCAAAAATCATTCTTTTGAGACTGTTGTCTCTATTATTTTAGTTTACTGATTAGACAATATTTAGCGCTCAATTTGAAGCCCTTATTTGGATTTTTTTAATTGTCTGCTGAATACACATTTAACTCAGTTTTTTTTAAATTGGGCGGATACCACGTCTTCAATGGCCCGCTGAAAAGTGGCTAAATCAGCCTGACCGCCGCCTTGTGCAAAATCCGGCCGGCCACCACCGCGGCCACCAATTTGACTTAAAATGGCTTTAACCAAGTCGCCGGCGCGGTACTCTTTAGTGAGGTCCTTGGTGACCCCAACCATTAACTGCACTTTGTCAGATTCATGAAGACCGAATATAACCACACCCCGTTGATGCTGGCTTTTAAATCCATCAATGCCGTCGCGTAAGGCACTGCCATCTGCCGACTCAAAAACATGAGTCAATAGATGGATATCACCCACTTTTTGGGTGTTTTGCAGAATATCACTAACGCTGTCCCCGGTTTGACTCTTTTGAATTTGTTGGATGGTTTGCTGTAATTGTTTATTTTGGGTCACCAGATTTTCAACCTGTGACACCATATTATCAGGTTTTGACCTCAATAATCTGGCGACATCAGCAATGGCACGCTGCTGCTGTTGAATCCACTGCAAGGCAGCTTCTCCGGTGAGTGCCTCAATCCGACGAATTCCAGAGGCTACCGCTGTTTCCAGGGTGATTTTAAATAAACCAATCTCACCTGTGGCTGTGACATGGGTACCACCACACAATTCCACGGAATAACCACCAAAATCCATCACCCGCACCTGCTCTCCATATTTTTCACCGAACAAAGCCACGGCGCCGTAGTTAATGGCTTCATCATAGGCCATGTGCTGTTCTTGTGCGGGTAAATTATCACGAATGGCTTGATTGACCCGTCCTTCAATGTCTTGTAATTGCGCTTGACTCAAGGCGCTGTCATGGGAGAAATCAAAACGCAGTTTTTCAGCATTCACCAAAGAGCCTTTTTGTTGCACATGTTCGCCCAACTTAGCACGCAATACCTTGTGCAGTAAATGGGTGGCAGAATGATTTAAGATTACTTTCTGGCGATGATTTTGATCAACCTGAGCCGTAATAATTTGCCCCTGTTTTAATTCACCCACCGTCACTTCAACGGCATGTATATGGTATTGGCCGGCGGCTTTTTGGGTGTCACTGACCTGGGCTTTGCCGGCGTCACTGATAAACCAGCCAATGTCGCCGACTTGACCGCCGGATTCGGCATAAAATGGTGTGCGGTTAAGAACCACCCAACCATGATCACCGGCAGCCAGAAAATCACATTGCCGGCCTGAATCGTCGGTAATCAGCATGATTTCACCACGATCATCAAAGCAATCATGGCCACTAAAATGGGTTGGTGACAGGCTTTGAATCAAGTCTGCCGGAAATTGATGTTGTTGGCTGAATTGTTTTTGGGAACGTGAACGCTGCTTTTGGGCTTCCATACAGCGGTTAAAACCAACCACATCAACCCCACGGTTATGTTCACGGGCCAAATCTTCGGTTAAATCCAATGGAAAGCCGAATGTGTCATAAAGTTTAAAAGCCAATTCACCGGACACCACTTCATCCGCAGCTAAATCGGCAGTGGCCTTATTAAATTCCTGCATGCCTGTCCCTAATGTTTCGGCAAATTGATGTTCTTCTTTTTTGAGCTGTTTTTCAATCAGAACCTGGTTGCTGACAAGTTCCGGATAATCTTCCCCCATCTCTTTTATCAAAGGCTTTACCATCTGATAAAAAAACACCTTATCGCCACCCAGTTTATGGCCGTGTCGGGCAGCACGACGGATAATTCGTCGCAGCACATAACCACGGCCTTCATTGGCGGGCAATATGCCATCGGCAATCAGAAAGGCGCAGGTTCTTATGTGGTCGGCGATAACTTTCAGCGAAGGGTTAGATAAATCCTTACAACCGGTTAATTGGGCCGCAGCTTTAATTAGACCTTGAAATAAATCAATGTCATAATTGCTGTGTTTACCTTGCAATATGGCGGCAATCCGCTCCAACCCCATACCGGTATCAACACTGGGCTTGGGCAGTGGCACAAGTTCGCCGTCGGCTTGCCGGTCAAACTGCATAAACACCAAATTCCAGATTTCTATAAATCGATCACCATCTTCTTCCGGTGAACCCGGTGGCCCACCCTTTACTTCCGGTCCGTGATCATAAAATATTTCTGAACATGGTCCACAAGGCCCGGTGTCGCCCATTTGCCAAAAATTATCCTTGGCACCGATTCGCACGATGCGATTCATGGGTAAACCAATGACTTCATGCCAAATTTGTTCGGCTTCATCATCTTCTTCAAACACCGTGACCATTAATTTGTCTTCCGGCAAATTCAATTCATTGGTCAAAAAATCCCAGCTTAATTCAATGGCTTTGGTTTTAAAATAATCCCCAAAACTAAAATTACCCAACATTTCAAAGAATGTGTGGTGTCGTGCGGTGTAACCGACTTGATCCAAATCGTTATGCTTACCACCGGCTCGCACACATCGCTGGGAACTGACCGCCCGCACATAATCTCTTTTCTCAGCACCCAGGAATACATCTTTAAACTGCACCATACCGGCATTAACAAACAGCAATGTCGGGTCATTGGCTGGGATTAAAGAGCTACTTTTCACAACATGATGGCCATGTTGTTTAAAGTATTCAAGAAATCGTGATCGTATTTGTCGGGTTGATAACATGTTTATTTGGGTTAAAAAAAGGAAATTTTAGGTTTTAAGTTTGTATTATACAAGACATCAGGCGCATAAAGAGTGATCAGTTATCTGTCAGGCTTTGCTCAAACCGCATCACATCTTCAGCGGTATCGATGCCATGGGGCATTTCTGCAACCGCTTGTGCCACCACAATCTGCTCTCCGGCTGCCAGGGCCCGTAATTGCTCTAACGATTCACATTGCTCAATTAAGGCTGGCTTGAGCCGGCTAAACTGATGCAGAAAAGCCACTTTGTAAACATACAGACCGATGTGTCTTTTAAAGCTGATATTGTCAGGTAATTGTTTTGCCTGCTGATTAAAGTAACGTTGCGACCAAGGAATCGGTGCTCTGCTAAAATACAATGCCTGATGCTGATTATTGGTGACCACTTTAACCACATTGGGATCAAACAAACTGTCTAAATCAGTGATGGGCTGGTATAAAGTACCAATGGCGGCTTGTGGCGATTGTTGTAATAGTTTTAAAACCTGTTCGACATTGGCACGGGGAATACTGGGCTCATCACCTTGATAGTTCAATACCCAGGTATCTTTTGACCAACCTTTAATGGCTGCACATTCAGCAATGCGATCGGTGCCGGTTAAATGTGAATCAGCCGTCATCACCACATCATGCCCGGCGTCGTTTACACAATCAAAAATTCGCCGATCATCGGTCGCCACTGTCACTTCTTTGGCGCCTAATTGATGTGCTGACTCAACGGCCCAAAGAATGAGTTCCTTACCCTTGAGTTTAATCAGTGGCTTTCCCGGCAAACGACTTGACTGATATCGTGACGGAATACAAATAACGAATTCAAACGGTTTCATGACAGCACTCGATTAAGTAAAGCATCAATGGCTTCAACGGTTTTTGCTGAGGGTTCGATACGGGTTTTAACCACCCACACATCAGGCTGTTGTATGGCTGTACATTTGACCGCATCTTTTTCGGTTATTAAGGTCACATATTGGTCACTAAAATCAGCATCGGTAAAGACATGATGATCACCTTTGGGCTGTTTTACCACTGCCAGGCCATTGGCTGCCAACATCTTAAAAAAACCCTCAGGATTGGCCACTCCGGCCATCGCCATAATTTTTTGACTACGCAAGGAATCGATACTGCGGGTGGTTTTAGGCTGATTTAATCGATAAATACATTCAATGTGATGCTGATAATACAATTCACCCGCCATTTCACCTTTATAAATCACCAAATCAGCTTGTTTTAAACGCTCCGAAGTTTCTCGCAATGGCCCGGCAGGTAACAAATGGCCATTGCCCAATAGACGATCGGCATCCAGCATCACAATTTCAGCCGCTCGGCCCATGGCATAATGCTGCAAGCCGTCATCAGACAACACCACTTCAACATGATGCTGATTAATCAAGGCTTTAACCGCTTTGCTGCGTTTTTTAGCCACCATAATCGGCATGGAAAGACTTTTCGCCATTAACAACGGCTCATCACCACTGGCAGCGGCATCGGCGCCCGATGTGACCAACATTGGTTCCACCTTGCGTTGACCGCCATAACCCCGCGACACAATTCCCACACGCAAACCCCTGGCCAATAGTCGCTGCGCTAAATAAATTACCATGGGCGTTTTACCACCACCACCGACGGTTATATTACCCACCACAATAACCGGCACCGAAAAGCGCTGTGTTCTAAAAATTTTGCTGCGATAAAGAAACCGTCGAAAGCCACTCAATGCCGCATAAATCGCGGCCAATAAACGATAAAACAATGCCGGTGGTTGATCACCATACCAGCGTTGATTCCATTGATCTTGTTGACGTTTCATAATCCAATCAGTGCTTAAGTTGTTGGCTATCGAGTAATTGTCGATAGGCCCCTGCCTGACCACTTAATGCCCGGTGACTACCTTGCTGGACAATCCGTCCTTGATCTAACACCACCACATAGTCAACATCTTCGATGGTTGATAAACGATGGGCGATTATTAAGGTGGTTTTGTTTTTCATCACTGCTTTAAGGGCTTGTTGTATGGCATGTTCAGATTCGGTATCT
>QQUO01000183.1 GCA_008501575.1 Pseudomonadota bacterium | reverse complement strand
TCTCAGATGGCCATTATGCAAAGGCGAACATTATAACGTACACTGTGCGTTTTTAACAATCCTGAGCCCCCTATCCATTATGAGTCAAGCCATTATTTATCATACTCCGCGTTGTTCTAAATCCCGGGCCACTCTGGCGCTGCTGCAAAGTCAGCAACTGGATACTCAAATCATTAAATATTTAGAAACGCCACCCTCGCCACAGACCTTAAAAAAACTACTCAAAATGCTGGACCTGTCGCCACGCGATATCTTGCGCACCGGTGAACAGGAATATACTGACTTCGGCATGGACAATCCGGATTTATCCGATGATCAGTTGTTACAGTTAATGTCGGCCAATCCCAAAGTGATTGAGCGGCCGATTGTGGTTTATCAGGATAAAGCGGTGCTAGGCAGACCACCTGAAAATGTCCTGGAATTGATTGCATGACTGACACCACAATCATCCTCATTCTGTACTATTCAAAACACGGAAACACCCAGAAAATGGCGCGTTTAATTGCCCGTGGGGTGCAACAGGTCAGTGATTGCGAGGCCATGTTAAGAACTGTTTCAGTGGATGGCTTGGATTCAGATGAAACCAGCGATCCATTGATTACTGAACAAGAACTGGCAGATTGTGATGGCTTATTATTAGGCAGCCCCAGCCATTTTGGCAATATGGCGGCCCCCTTAAAAACCTTTATCGACAGCACTTCACAATTATGGCTAAACGGCAGTTTGGAAGGCAAACCAGCCGGCGTTTTTGTAAATTCATCATCAATCCACGGTGGTCAGGAAACCACCTTAATCAATATGATGATTCCTTTATTACATCACGGTATGATCCTGGCAGGTCTGCCCTACAGTGAAAAAGCCCTGTTGTTCACAGAAACCGGCGGCTCACCTTATGGTGCCACCCACTGGGCACAAACCGGCAGTCAACGCGGCCTGGATAATAACGAAAAACAACTGTGTCTGGCCCAAGGCCAACGCATCGCACAATTGGCCAAGACTTTAAAACACGCCTAAAACCACAGACCAACCCGGGCAGTGCCCAATAAATGTGCCGGCATAGATTGGTAAAATAACAAGGCCAACAACGCGTGGGATACCGCGTTGGCATAGATATTTTGGTACCGTAACCACGCATAACTCCACAACATACCAGCAAAAAATGTGGCCAACATCAGCATTTGATTGGGCATATGCAGCAATGCAAACAAGACACCACAAATTAAGGCCACAAAAAGCACCGAAAAGCCGGCTTTATGGCGCAAATAATCGCTCACCAAGGGGCCCAATATTACTTGTTGGGCCAGTGCCCACAATAAATATAAGGGTAAATCACCAACAAATGCCCAAGTAGAATGACTTAAAAGGAACATCAGTCCAACTGTCAGCAAAGTGATTATCCAAATTACAGCGGCGTGATTTTTAGGCCGCAACCAGCGTTTAACCAACAACAGAACCGGCATCATAAAAACCACAGTGGCAATCCAAACATGTTGTTCTAACACCGCAAATAACAGCCTTGTCTGCATCATGGCAGCAACCACCGCCACCAGAGCAATCACAATAAGGGCGCCATTTTTATTAACAGCGGCTTGCGGGCTTTGAATAGATGGTTGATAAATCTTAACTGCCGCCAGTAAAGACAGCACCCCCAGCACAAACATCAGCCACGGCGGTAAGCTGACATAAGCTTGCATCACCGGTGGTGATTTCAGGATAAGCCCTTGCTTGAGGCGTTGACTCTGCCATTGCTCACGTAGTTGATTTGATAATTTCGCTGTTAAAGGCGGTGATTGGTTAATCGTTTGCCAGGGCTTGGATTGTGGTATTTTTATATCGCTCAAAAAAGCACTGTTCGTTTGCTTTTTTTGCTGAGAAAATCGCCACACCAGGGTATTTAATGTCGGCAATTGATACCAAGAAGTTATTTCGTTTTTTTGTCCTTTTCTGGCATTCCATGACAGTTCACTTAAGTTAATTTGATTAACACCCTTTTTAACATTTATCGTCGGTGAATAATAATAAACACCTAAATCAACCTGTGAAAACTCCAACTGTAAATGCGTGGATTCTGGCGCTGCGGGATTTTCTGTCCAATCAAAACGCAACCGCTGATATAAGTCCGGAACAATAAACCGATCGTTAAACGCCAATGAAATTTCAGCCTTCTTCGGATCAATTTGTAAGCCATTAGGCTGTAAGATCCAGCCGGAACCAAAACCAGCAACCAAATCATGTAAATCCTGCAGTTTCCAGGTTAAATCATGGCCGCCCTGCTTGAGTTCATGGATTAGTTGCTGTTGCTGTAGATTAATTCGAGTGACATACCAGTCATGGGCTGAAAACCAAAATAACACCATGGCCAGCAGCATGAATGGCACTGTTAAACTTTGATGATATTTTGGCATTAGTCGACACCTATGCGACAAGGCCAATCAATTAGCCGGTTCGGTTTACGGTAATTCAACACCCAACTCCCTTAAAAAAGCACACAATTGTATCAAAGGTAAGCCCACTAAAGCAGAAGGATCATCACTCTTAACCGATGTCATTAAACTTAAACCCAACTGTTCCATTTTAAAACCACCGGCACAATCAAAAGCCTGCTCCTTATCCACATAACGGTTAATTTCCGAATGATTTAAATCACGAAACT
>QQUO01000232.1 GCA_008501575.1 Pseudomonadota bacterium | reverse complement strand
GGCACAAGATAAAACTGCGGCAACGGGTGCTGGTAGATGTTGACCAGATCGATACCGCAACCACGATTGTCGGAGAGTCCTGTGCCATGCCCTTGGTACTGGCACCGCTTGGTCTGGCCGGCATGATGGCACGCCGTGGTGAGGTGCTGGCGGCACGCAGCGCAGAAGCTGCGGGGATTCCATTCACGTTGTCCACAGTCGGCATTTGCCCATTGGAAGAAGTGCAGGCGGCCGTTAACCGCGCCACCTGGTTCCAGCTGTACATGATTCGCGACCGAAACCGCATTAAGACATTACTCGATAAAGCCTGGACCGCCGGCTGCCGGACATTAGTCTTTACTGTTGATTTTCCGCAGCCGGGCATGCGCCACCGTGATATCCGCAATGGTATATCCAGCCCCGGTGCGCGTGCCAAAATGCTGAAAATGATACACTTATTATCACGACCGCGCTGGCTGTGGGATGTCGCCATACGCGGCGGCCCGCTTAATTTTGGCAACCTCAGTGATGTCATGCCGGGTACCGGAAATCTTGATGTCATTAAGGCCTGGATTGATGCCCAATTCGACCCCACCGTCACCTGGGAAGATATGGCCTGGTTGCGTCAACATTGGCAAGGTCAATTGCTATTAAAAGGTATTCTTGATACCGATGATGCGCGACAAGCGGTCGACATCGGCGCCGACGGCATCGTGATCTCGAATCATGGTGGCCGGCAGTTAGACGGCGTTGCTTCGGGCGCTCGTAAATTACCGGAAATTGTTGCCGCCGTGGGCTCAGAAACTGAGATTCTGGTCGATGGCGGTGTGCGCAGCGGTGTGGACATCTTCCGGGCTCTGGCTTTGGGCGCGCAAGGTGTTATGATTGGTCGGCCCTGGGCCTGGGCACTGGCAGGTGCCGGTGAGACCGGCTTGAATCACTTACTCGCCAGTCTGCAACAGGAACTGCGACTGGCCATGACCCTCACCGGCGTGACCCGAATTAATGATATTGGTACGGATCAAATTGAACGTATTGGAGATAAATGATGATGAATGGTGCGCAAGCTTTAATGAAAACCCTGGTCGATGCCGGTATTGAGGTCTGTTTTAGCAACCCCGGCACCAGCGAAATGCATTTTGTGGCCGCACTCGATAATGAGCCGAAGATGCGCGCTGTCCTCGGACTTTTTGAAGGTGTGGTGACCGGTGCCGCCGATGGTTATGCGCGCATGGCCGATAAGCCTGCGGTGACCCTGTTGCATCTCGGTTGTGGCTTAGGCAACGGACTGGCCAATCTGCACAACGCGCGTAAGGGTAAGGTCCCCGTGGTCAACATCGTCGGTGACCACGCCACCTACCATGTCAAATACGATGCACAATTACAATCGGATATCGAAACCGTGGCGCGCAATGTCTCTCCGGGCTTTTGTCGCACCGCCACCAGCACCGAAACACTGGGACAGGATGTCGCTGAAGCGATTGCCGCTGCCCGCGCAAAACCCGGGCAGGTGGCCACCTTAATTTTACCCGCCGATGTCTCCTGGGGCGAAGGCGGCGTCGCCGTTGAACCTCTATCACCACCAACCCCTGAAGCAGCCGATGAGGCCACATTGGAAGCCATCGCCACGGCGGTTAATTCAGGTCAAAAAACCGCGATATTACTGGGTGGCCATGCCTTGCGCGAACCGACCATTATGGCCGCCGCTAAAATCGCGGCACATAAGGGTGTCACCTTATTGGCAGAAACCTTCCCCACCCGCATGGAACGAGGCGCCGGTTTACCCTACATTGAACGCATCGCCTACCTGGCAGAACTGGCCATGGTGCAGCTCAGTGATATTAAAAATTTAATCCTGGTAGATGCCAAAGCACCGGTGTCTTTCTTTGCCTACCCCGATAAAAAGAGTTACCTGGTGCCCGACAGCTGTCAGGTGCACACCTTAGCGGCCCCCGATCAGGACGCTCTGGCCAGTCTCAACAAGTTGGTAACAGCCGTCGGAGCAGACCGGGCACAACCCAAACTGCAACCCAAAAAACAACCGGTTAGTCCTGTTGGTAAATTAACCGCCGAGAAAGTCTGTAAAGCCGTTGGCCATCTGCTGCCGGACAACGCCATCTTGATTGACGAAGGCATTACCTCGACCCTGATGCTGGCCGCCATGACCGCCGGAGCACCTCGTCATGACCTTTTAACCTTAACTGGTGGCGCCATTGGCCAGGGCCTGCCCAATGCCGTCGGTGCCGCCATTGCCTGCCCCGAGCGCCCGGTCTATGCTTTAATTGGTGACGGCACCGCCATGTACACCATTCAGGCTCTGTGGACCATGGCCCGCGAACAATTAAACGTGACCTCGATAATTTTCAACAATGCCGCCTACTCTGTTTTAAACATTGAACTGGACCGGGTCGGCGCCAAAGACTCCGGAGATAAAGCCAAATCGCAGCTGGATCTAACCGGCCCACCCATCAATTTCGCGGAAATCGCCCACAGCATGGGCGTGCACGGTGTTCGCGTACAAACTGCCGAAGAAATGGTCAAAGCCCTGGAATACGCCCAAAGCCAACCCGGCCCGCATTTAATCGAAGCCATCATCCCCGAATCGCTCAATAAAACAAAACGCAAAATCTTACCCTGGTTACTGCGCTCTTTGCCGAGTTTACCTTTGTCCGTTT
>QQUO01000293.1 GCA_008501575.1 Pseudomonadota bacterium | reverse complement strand
ACCTTTGCCTTAGCCGGTGGTTATCAGGCCGCCACATTTGCCCATGAATTGGCGCAATCGGGTGCGGTGAGTCGTCGGGATTGTTTTGCCGGTAGCCTTGAAAGCTTATTTGTGGTTAACCCCGATTCCACCATGGCGGTATTTAATCATGACATAAACCGGGTGGCTTTGGGCTTAAGAACTTTGATCAAGTCTTTCAACAAAGACAAAGCATACTTAAACATCATCAAATATGTCCTGACCCTATTAAACCTGCAAGGCAAATTTTTACAGAACAATGCCATGGTACAACAGGTACAACAAGGTATCCAACAAGCCCATCATTTAGGCTCCCTGGATGATCATGAAATGGCCATCATCGGTGTTCTGGCCGACACCTATTCGAAAACCATCAGTCAGTTACAACCCCGGGTTATTATTGCCGGACAACCGTTCCACCTCAAAAACAATGAAGTGACCATGCAAATTCGGGCCATTTTACTGGCCGGCATCCGATCAGCGGTATTGTGGAAACAGGTCGGCGGCAGTCACTTGCAACTGCTGTTTAAACGCAAAGCCTATATCCAACAAGCGGAACAACTCCTTAAGCAACGCTGATTTGTGAGTGTAACAATAAAAATGATTACAACTGATCTTAAGCCTTAAGCGAGGCTGTTTTTTTACCTTCAATAATGCGATAATAGCGCGCTTTTTATAATGGCTGAGCAGTGACAAAAGCAGCCAACACCATTTATTAATCGACACAGGGGTTCCTAGCAATGAGTGACACACTAAAAACAGCCATGCATTTGGCCATTGGCGATAAATCATATCTTTATTACAGCTTACAGAAGCTGAATGAACAATATAATATTGATCGCTTACCATTTAGTTTGAAAATATTATTAGAAAATTTATTGCGCAATGAAAATGGTGTCGATGTCACCGTGGCAGACATTAAAGCCTTGTGTCAATGGAACCCGCAAGAACAACCATCCACTGAAATTGCCTTCACCCCTGCCCGTGTGGTGTTACAGGATTTTACCGGCGTTCCTGCAGTGGTTGACCTGGCCGCGATGCGTGACGCCATGAAAAAACTGGGTGGCGATGCGCAGAAAATTAACCCATTGTCACCGGCTGAATTGGTGATTGACCATTCTATACAGGTGGACAAGTATGGAACAGCCGATGCCGCTGCCTTAAACACCCAAATAGAATTTCAGCGCAACATGGAACGTTATGGTTTTCTCAAATGGGGGCAAACAGCTTTTGATCGCTTTAAAGTGGTACCGCCGGGTAACGGCATCGTCCATCAGGTTAACTTGGAATACCTGGCGCGGGTTGTTTTTGGTGCTGAACAAAACGGCCAGTTGACCGCTTATCCTGACACCGTGGTTGGTACAGACTCACACACCACCATGATTAATGGATTAGGTGTGTTGGGTTGGGGTGTTGGCGGTATTGAAGCCGAAGCTGCCATGTTAGGTCAAGCCATTTCCATGCTGATTCCACAAGTGGTTGGTTTTAAATTAACCGGTCGTTTACCCGAAGGCGCCACCGCCACAGACCTGGTACTAACGGTGGTGGAAATGTTACGTGAACATGGTGTGGTGGGTAAATTTGTGGAGTTTTTTGGTCCCGGTTTACAACACTTACCTTTGGCCGATCGTGCCACCCTGGCCAATATGGCCCCTGAATATGGTGCCACCTGTGGAATTTTCCCTGTGGATGAAGAAACCCTGCGATACCTGACATTGTCCGGACGCAGTGAGGAACAAGTTGAGTTGGTTAAAAAATACAGCCAAGCCCAAGGTATGTTCCATGATGCCAACACCCCTGATGCCGATTATACAGCGGTCTTAAAACTGGACATGGGCACCGTGGTTCCGAGCATTTCCGGACCCAAACGCCCGCAGGATCGCATTGTCTTAACCGAAGCCAAAGAGAAATTTCAAAACTTATTTAATGCCTTTGAAAATGGTCGTGATAAAAAATCCGTTCCGGTTAAAGCCGAACGTGGTGAGTATCATTTTAGCGATGGTGACATCGCTGTGGCGGCCATCACATCCTGCACCAACACCTCTAACCCGGCAGTGATGTTAGGCGCCGGCTTACTGGCCCGCAATGCCGCTGCCAAAGGTTTAACGGTTAAACCTTGGGTAAAAACATCACTGGCACCCGGTTCAAAAGTGGTGACCCATTACTTACAGTCAGCCGGGGTATTGGATGATTTGGAAACCCTGGGCTTTAATGTGGTTGGTTTTGGTTGTACCACCTGTATTGGTAACTCCGGTCCTTTAGACCCGGCCCTGTCCAAAGCCATTAATGACAACGATTTAATCGCCACCTCGGTGCTGTCAGGTAACCGTAACTTTGAAGGCCGCATTCATGCCGATGTCCAGATGAACTTTCTGGCATCACCGCCACTGGTGGTGGCTTATGCCATTGCCGGTACCATGGACACCGATATTCAAAAAGACCCATTGGGGCAGGACCAAAACGGTCAGGATGTGTACTTAAAAGACATTTGGCCCAGCAACCATGAAATCGCCGACACCATTCAAAACAATGTATCCAATGATATGTTTGCCAAAGGTTACGAAGGCGTTTTTGAAGGTGATGATAATTGGAAAAATGTCAAAACATCAGAATCTGAACTGTTTGATTGGCAAGAT
>QQUO01000160.1 GCA_008501575.1 Pseudomonadota bacterium | reverse complement strand
GTGATAACGTTAAGATGGTGGTTGAATTGATTGCACCGATTGCGATGGATGAAGGTTTACGCTTCGCCATTCGTGAAGGTGGCCGTACCGTGGGTGCGGGTGTTGTGGCTAAAATTATTGAATAATTGCCACAATTAAAATACGCAAAAGCCGACACCTAAAAGTGTTGGCTTTTGGTGTCTTTATAAGAATATAGGCCAGTAGCTCAATTGGCAGAGCAGCGGTCTCCAAAACCGCAGGTTGGGGGTTCGATTCCCTCCTGGCCTGCCATCATTTTTGATGGCAAGATTGGAAGTAATTGTAATATGAGTAATGTTGAATCATCGCAAAATGCCGGTGAAAAACTGAGATGGTGGCTGGCCATCGGTGTCATGATAGCCGGTGTGGCGGCCAATTTATATTTTGTTGACACCTATCCAACAATTATCCGTGTGCTCATGGTGGTTGCAGGTGTGCTTATTGGTGGCTTTTTGGGTTACACAACACCCAAAGGTAAAGAATTTGCACGCTTTGTCAGAAATGCCAATATTGAGCGCCAGAAGATTGTCTGGCCAACTAAAAATGAAACCATACAGTCCACCATCATTGTGATTGTGATGGTCATCGTTATCAGTTTCTTTTTATTCATGTTGGACACCCTATTTAGTAATTTAGTCGATTACTTCTTCGGAAGTTAATCGCCCAGGAGTTTTCATGTCACACAAATGGTATGTGGTTCACGCCTATTCCGGTTATGAGCAACAAGTTTGCCGTTCGCTGCAAGAACGTATTGATCGTTTTGAAATGCACGATAGTTTCGGTGATATCTTGGTGCCCAAGGAAACCGTTGTGGAAATGAAGAAAGGCCAAAAACGAAAATCGGAACGAAAATTTTTCCCCGGTTACGTGTTGGTACAAATGGAAATGAATGACGAAACCTGGCATTTGGTTAAAAGTGTGCCCAAGGTTTTGGGTTTTATCGGCGGTACCGCTGAAAATCCGGCACCGATTACAGAACGTGAAGCCAACGCCATCTTGCAACGCATACAAGAAGGTGAGAATAAGCCGCAACCCAAGACCATGTATGATGTGGGCGAAGTGGTGCGGGTGGTTGATGGTCCTTTTGCTGATTTTGACGGCGAAGTGGAAGAGGTCAATTACGAAAAAAGTCGACTGCGTGTGGCAGTTTCTATTTTTGGTCGCTCAACACCTGTTGAACTTGAGTTCAGCCAAGTTGAGAAAATGTAAGAATTATTACTTACGATACTGTTTAACATTGAAATTAATGGGGAGCTTGATTCAAGCGTTTGCACCCGGAGAGAATAATGGCAAAAAAAGTACAATCATATATTAAATTACAGGTGCCTGCCGGTCAGGCCAACCCCAGTCCGCCAGTGGGCCCAGCTTTGGGTCAGCATGGTGTTAATATCATGGAATTCTGTAAGGCCTTTAACGCCAGTACGGGTGATATCGAGCAAGGTTTGCCGGTGCCTGTGGTTATTACAGTTTACAATGATCGCAGCTTCACATTTATTACCAAAACCCCGCCAGCAGCTGTGTTGTTGCTGAAATCGGCCGGTGTGCCAAAGGGTAGTGGTGAACCTAATAAGGATAAAGTGGCTAAGGTCAGTCGGGCGCAATTGGAAGAAATTGCCAAAATGAAAGAGCCTGATTTAACCGCCGCCAATATGGATGCCGCTGTACGCACCATCGCGGGAACGGCACGCAGTATGGGTATTGAGACTGAGGGAGTGAAATAATGGCACAAGGTAAACGAATTCGTAGCATTAAAGAAGCGGTTGATCCGGTTAAAAAATACGACATTAAGGAAGCTTTGGCATTTATCCAAGAGCATGCTTCCAAGAATTTTGACGAATCCATTGATGTTGCCATTCAACTGGGTGTTGATCCGAAGAAATCTGATCAGGCTGTCCGTGGCGCCACAGTGATGCCAAATGGTACCGGTAAAACCGTAAAAGTGGCTGTTTTTGCACAAGGTGAAAAGGCTGAAGAAGCGAAAAAAGCCGGTGCTGACGTGGTTGGTTTTGAAGATTTGGCGGAAGAAGTTAAAAAAGGAAATTATGACTTTGATGTGGTTATTGCAGCGCCGGATGCGATGCGTGTTGTTGGTCAACTGGGAACCATTTTAGGTCCCAAAGGTTTGATGCCGAACCCGAAAGTGGGTACGGTGACTCCGGATGTGGCCACCGCCGTTAGAAACAACAAATCAGGTCAAGCCATGTACCGTATTGAGAAAGCCGGTATTATCCACACAGTGGTGGGTAAGGCGTCTTTCAGTGCCGATGCCTTGATCGAAAACATAACGGCCTTATTGGGTGATTTGTCGAAAAAGAAACCACCACAATCAAAAGGTAAGTTTATCCGTAAAATCAGCGTTTCATCAACCATGGGCGCCGGTTTACAAATAGATCCCAATTCATTGGGGTTGTAACAAGAATTTGAGGGTTGCCGCAATGTATTTTGCGGCAGTCATCAAAGACCGTAGGTGATTGCCTCTATGGCACTCTTAATGTCCTACGCAGATGGTGTCCTCGCACAAAACATTGTGAGTCACCAAAATGGTTTCATCCGGTTAAATGGATGAATTTATGTACTGCAGCATCAGCTGCATGAGCCTTTGGAGGTTATCATGGCGCTCACAATAGAGCAGAAAAA
>QQUO01000228.1 GCA_008501575.1 Pseudomonadota bacterium | reverse complement strand
GGGCCGGGACCGGAATTGATCACGGTGTCGGGCAACATTACCAGCCGGGTGTTTCATTTTAACAGCAGCGCAAGCACCATAAGCCTTTCAGGTCTGACCATTACCGATGGTTACGTCAGTTCAGGGCAAGGTGCCGGAATTTACGTACGGGGTGAAGATATTGTGCTGGAAAACCTGCGCGTGATTAATAACACCACAGATTTCATTGGTGGCGGGATTGCCTATTTTTTTAGCAGCGGTATCATCCGTAACTCAGAAGTCAGTAACAATTTGGCAGCCCGCGGATCCGGTATCGCCATCAATGGCGGCGATGGTGACGATGTATTGGTTGAAAATGTGACCATCAGCGAAAACATCGGCAATCAAGCCGAATCCGGTATCAATGTACTGACCAACACCAACCAGACCGTAACCATTCGCTACGTCACGGTCAGCAACAACACCGGATCTCCCAATGGCGCTTACATTAGTGGCAATGGCGAAGAATTCATTGAGGGCAGCATCTTTTTCGGACACGATCACCCCACTGGTCAGGATTTGTTTATTAATGAAAACTCTGTGATTAACAATTCAATTATCGGTGTGACCACATCAAATCTGAACGGTAATAATAATCTGGTGGGTCTCGATCCCTTGTTGTTGCCCCTGAATTTTTATCAGGGCAGCGCACAACAAATCCATGCGCTGGCCAATGGTCAAAGCATTGCCGTCGATCACGTTGATGACCTGATCGGAGATGCCCAATGTAATTTATCGGTGACCGGTGATCAACTGAACCAAACCAGACCGGTTAATGGCCGTTGTGATGCCGGTGCATTTGAACTGCCGCCCATACCTTCCGATCCTCCGGTGTTAAATCCCATTGGTGATCAAACCATTGATGAGTTTCAGACATTAAGTTTTACCGCCACCGCCTCTGACCCCGACACCGCACAGGGTGATTTGGCTTTTACTTTAAGCGGTGAGCCGGCAGGCGCCGTCATCACAACCAATGGTGATTTCAGCTTCACCCCCACCGAATCACAGGTGGGTCCCTACAGCTTCGATGTCATCGTCAGTGATGATGGCTTTCCCATGAACATGGACCAGGAAACCATCACTGTGACCATTAACGA
The DNA here is from genome assembly GCA_008501575.1 of Pseudomonadota bacterium. GTDB lineage: Bacteria > Pseudomonadota > Gammaproteobacteria > Xanthomonadales > Marinicellaceae > Marinicella. The sequence continues at coordinate 1,549 of QQUO01000228.1, read as the reverse complement.
GATTAACCAGCCACCGGTTCTGGATCCGATTGCTAATCAAACGGTCACAGAATCACAGACGCTGCAATTCACCGCAACAGCAACAGATGGTGATATTCCGGTACAAACCCTGATCTTCAGCTTAATGAATGCACCTGAAGGTGCTGAAATCACCACCGATGGTGTCTTCACCTTTACGCCAAATGCCACCCAGGGAACCAACGATTATGTGTTTGATATCATCGTCTCCGATGATGCGGCCATACCTTTGTCTGACAGTCAAAGCATCACCATTACTGTTCAAGATGATACGGATTTAATCTTTTTTAATGGCTTTGAGTGACAGAATAATCGCCTCATAAATGCCACACCTAAAAAAGACAGGCTGAGGAAAATCTAAGCCTGTCTTTGTTTATTATGTAATTAACTCGTATGAGCAGTCTGTACAACCTAGCATTTCAATGGTGTTGTAAAATAAACCACAATGATCAAAACCCTGTTACATAATGTTTACCTTTTTTTGACTTTCCGGTCGCCGTCTGCGCATCTGCGTGAACATGCGAGGGTTTATTTGGTGTTTGGTTTGTTGGCCACTTGGTTGGCGGGCGTGGGGCGTTATTGGGACAACCCTCGGGCTGAATTGTGGCAGTATTTGGGATTGGGTTCGGTGGCTTATGTGTTTGCTTTGACCTTGTTGCTTTATGTTTTGCTGATGCCACTAAAACCAAAAAACTGGCGTTATCAGAATGTACTTTTATTCATCACGTTGACTGCACCACCGGCGATTCTGTATGCCATTCCTGTGGAGCGTTTTATGCCGCTGGCACAGGCCGCAGCGACCAATGCCTGGTTTCTGGCTGTGGTGGCACTTTGGCGTGTGGCTTTGTATGCCTGGTTCTTAAAGGTGATGTGTGGCTTGCAGGGTTTGGCGAGATTCGTTGCGCTGCTGTTGCCTTTGGCCTTAATCGTGTTTGCTTTGTCTTTATTGAATCTTGAGCATGTGGTATTCCGTATCATGGGTGGTATCATGGAAGATGAAAAAAGTGCCAATGACATGGCCTATACTGTGGTGTTGGTGATTTCGTTTTTCTCTTTTTGGGCCTTCCCTGTTTTGCTCAGCCTTTATGCCTGGTGTGTCTATCAAGCCAAACAACTTAGGAGAATGCAATCTGATTCTATTTAGCCAATTAAAGACAGTCATCAAAATCGATAATTTAACTCAAAAGCTCGGTTGATGCCCATTCTCTAATGAGTGTCCTTGTTTATTCTTTTGCTTGGTTTTTTAGATTTTAGGCCTTCAACATCCAATCAAAACAGCTTTTGGGTCACCTATAAATAAATTATGAAAACAATTCACCTCATCAGACATGCCAAATCCAGTTGGGACGATTCTCGCCTAAGCGATATACAACGGCCATTGGCGCAGCGCGGAATCAAAGATTGTAAAATCATGGGTCAATATTTAATTGAAGCAGGCTGGAATCATCGGAACATCTATTGTAGCCAAGCCAAAAGTGCGCAAATGACCATAGCGGGTTTAGCCGAAGGCCTGCATCAGCGTAAATTAGAT
>QQUO01000112.1 GCA_008501575.1 Pseudomonadota bacterium | reverse complement strand
TCCCATGAAGCCGAGGTGTTTCACACCACGGGTCACCGGCCCTGGGGCAGCTACACCATCTTAGAGGATGAAGACGATTGTAAGGTTAAACGCTTGGTGGTGAAACCCGGACAAGTGTTGTCATTACAAAAACACTACAAACGCAGTGAGCATTGGACCGTGGTCACCGGAACCGCCAAGGTGCGGGTCGGTGATAAAGAATTTATGCTCAATGAAAATGAATCGATTCACATACCCGTTGAAACTTTACATCGCCTGGAAAACACCACTGACACCGATATTGCCCTCATTGAAGTGCAATGCGGTAGTTATTTTGGTGAAGATGATATTGTCCGCTATGAAGACATTTATGGGCGTGTCAAGGAACAAAAAAGCAGTTAGCATGAACACAAATGAATTAAAAAGTGCCGTGGAAATGGCCCGTTATGCCGCTGCTCAAGCGGCTGGTCTGATTCGTTCTTATTATATGAATCGAGATAATGTCACTGAAATTAAAGCCGATAACAGCCCGGTGACCATTGCCGATAAAGCGGCAGAAAAGACCATTACAAATATCATTAAAAAGGCTTACCCCGATCATAATATATTTGGTGAAGAATATGGCCGTGATGGTGAAGGCAGTGAATATTTGTGGCTGATTGACCCCATTGACGGCACCAAAAGCTTTGTCCGTGGTTACCCTTTTTTCTCAACCCAAATTGCCTTGATGCACAAAGGCGAGTTGCTGCTGGGTGTGTCGCACGCGCCATTGATGGATGAACAAGCCTATGCCTATAAAAACGGTGGGGCTTTTTTAAATGGCGAACAATTAAAAGTGCAATCTCAATGGCGAGAACACAGTTCCTGTGTGTCCACCGGGAATATTCAAAGTTTGATTAATAAAAATTGGCATAATTTGGGACAACTTTTGTTAAAATTCAGTAAAATACGCGGTTATGGGGATTTCTATCATTACCACTTGTTGGCCGGTGGTAAAATTGATTTATTGATTGAAAGTGATGTCAATATTTTGGACATCGCGGCATTAACCGTTATTATTCGTGAAGCCGGTGGATTAATCACCGATTTAAGGGGGCATCCAATTGGATTAGATACCACAGACGTGGTCGCCGGTAATCAACACACACATGCCATGGCAATGGATTATTTATCATGAAAACATTATTAAGTATGGTGGAGCAATTGGCGATAAAAGCCGGTGATGCCATTATGGACATTTATCAATCGGGTCATTTTTCAGTGGAACACAAATCTGATGATTCGCCCCTGACCCGTGCGGACTTGGCTGCTCATCACACCATTGTTGCCGGTTTGCAAGCCTTGGATTCTGACTATCCGATTTTATCGGAAGAATCGGCAAATATTGATTTCCAGGAACGGCGTGAATGGCAACGCTATTGGCTGGTGGATCCACTTGATGGCACCAAAGAATTCATTAAAAAGAACGGTGAATTTACTGTTAACATCGCACTGATTGATAATGGTAAACCGATTTTGTCTGTGGTCTATGTTCCGGCACAATCATTAAGTTATTTTGCCGCCGAAGGGGTGGGGGTTTTTAAACGCGACAATGGCCAAAAACAATCCATTAAAGTGATGAAAAACAGCCGTTATAAGCCCACCGTGGTCGGAAGCCGATCACACCCCAGTGACGAGTTAAAGGACTATTTGGAACGATTGGGACAACATGAATTGGTGAGTATGGGCAGTTCCCTGAAATTTTGTATCGTTGCTGAGGGTAAAGCCGATTTATACCCACGCTTAGGCCCCACCTCCGAATGGGATACCGCTGCGGCACAATGTATCGTTGAACAGGCTGGGGGACAAGTGGTCACATTAGAAGGCAAACCTTTGTCCTATAATCAAAAAGAATCACTGCTTAATCCATACTTTATGGTGTTTGCAGACACCAGTAGAGACTGGATTAACGTGTAAATCAGTAAGTGATATTCTATTTTTTTTGACTGTGTGCTTGCGGCTTATTATGGCAATAGTGTTGTTATAATAGGCCAATGAAACCCATTTTCAATTTACTACAATTTTGCTTAATTAGCCTGCTGGTCGCACTGATGCCGCCTGTTTATGCCGCGGAAGATAAATCAAATTACCAATTTGTTATTTCTGGTGTGGAAAAGCCACTGGCAGATAACATCATCCTGTTTCTCAATAATTTAACCCTCAGTTGCGATGCCTCAGATGGCATGCGTGATGCCCTGAAAAAACAAATTCCTGAACAAGTTCAGCTGGCCTTGCAGCCTTTTGGGTATTATCAAGCTCAGGCTGAACAAATTGACATTAAACCTGCCAATGGCTGTTGGCAGGTTGAAGTAATTGTGGCAGCCGGCGAGCCGGTAATTATTCGCAGTGTTGCTTATGAAATTGCAGGTCCGGGCAATAATCATCCTCAGATTAAAGACATAAAAGCGGACAACTGGATAAAAGTGGCTGATGTTTTTAACGATTCCGATTATCAGCAATTAAAACAACAGTTACGTCAGTGGGCCAATACCTATGGTTTTTTAGATGCCGACTTTAGGGTACAACAAGTTGATGTTTATCCGGATCAAAAGGCCGCCGACATCCAACTCACATTTGACACCGGATCCCGATATCAGCTGGATGATGTGGTCCTCGAACAGCAGCCGGCATTCATGAATCCATTATTTTTACGGCG
>QQUO01000004.1 GCA_008501575.1 Pseudomonadota bacterium | reverse complement strand
CCGGCAGTGCCGCTGAAGCTCAACAGATTGTCTTCTTAGACAGCCACAGCGAAGTGGTCTTTAATCCCCATGAAATACTCTACGTGGCCAAAGCCAAAGCCGCTTATTTAGCAGAGAAAGGTTATCGCCCACCGGTGCAAGAGCAACATATTAAAGTCGCCGGGACACCGGCCATTGCCAATATGGAAATGCTGCTGGCCAATATGCTCGAAGGTCATATGATCTCAGAACATGATTACGCCATTGCCAAACGCATTGCCATCGTCTTAGCCGGTGGTTATGTGGAATCTGGCAGCCTGGTGAGCGAACAATATTTATTGGATTTGGAACGCCATTACTTTATCGAGCTGATTCAAATGCCCAAAACATTACAGCGCATCGAGCATACCCTGAAAACCGGTAAACCGCTGCGTAATTAATAAAAACAATCCGAATTGAAAACTGTTCGGATTAAAGGAGAAAAACATGAAACCTGTCTATATTGTAGAAGCTATCAGAACCCCGGTGGGTAAAGCCCCCCGCGGGATGTTCTCAAAAACCCGTCCTGATGATTTATTGGCGCGCTGTTTAAGTGAAATTATCGGCCGTAATCCCGACTTCGACCCCCAGGAAATTGGTGATGTTGTGATTGGTTGTGCCATGCCGGAAGCCGAACAAGGCATGAATGTGGCCCGTATTGCCAGCCTACTCGCCGGTTTACCGGAAAGTGTGCCGGCCATGACCATTAATCGCTTTTGTTCCTCCGGCGTGCAAGCGGTGGCCATTGCCGCGCAACAGATTGCCACCGGACAAATGAAAGCCGCCATTGCCGGCGGTACCGAAAGCATGAGCATGGTACCGATGATGGGCCATAAAGTGACCATGAACCCAAAAGTCTTTGAAGATGATCATGTCGGTATTGCCTATGGCATGGGTATTACCGCTGAAAAAGTCGCCGAACAATGGCAAGTCAGTCGTGAAGACCAGGATAAATTTGCCTATGAAAGTCATCAGAAAGCCATAAAAGCCATTGAAAATGGTTGGTTTGATGATGAAATCATCGATTATGAAATCAGCCACCAATACCCCAATCCGGACAATCCCACAGAGCCCATTGTTAAAACCAATGTGGCAGACACCGATGAAGGCCCACGGGCTGATACCAGCGAAGCTGTGTTAAATAAATTACGCACCGTTTTCCGCACAGACGGTTCCGTCACCGCCGGTAATTCATCACAAATGTCTGACGGCGCCGGTGCCTTATTGCTGGTCGATGAAGAAACCTTAAAACGTTACAACATGACCCCAATCGCTGTATTCCACGGTTTTTCCGTGGCCGGTGTGCCGCCGGAAATTATGGGTATTGGCCCCATCAGAGCCATCCCCAAAGTATTGAAACAAACCGGTATTAAACTCAAAGACATTGATTGGATTGAGCTCAACGAAGCCTTTGCCGCGCAGAGTCTGGCGGTGATTCGAGAAGTCGATTTAAATCCGGATGTGGTCAACCCAAATGGTGGCGCCATTGCACTGGGCCATCCTTTGGGTGCCACCGGTGCCATTCGCTCCGCCACCGCCATTCATGGCCTACGGAGAACCGGCGGTAAATATGGTTTAGTGACCATGTGTATCGGTACCGGTATGGGTGCCGCCGGTTTATTTGAAGTGTTATAACCTTAAAGTTGTTGAACCACAAACGCCGACCAAACAGTCGGCGTTTTTTATCATCCAAAACCATCGTGCCATAAATAAAGTTTAACCACAGAGAACACGAAGAAGACAGAAAGTACACGGAGTAAAAAATATTTTATATTGCTTCGTGCCCTTAGTGAAAACCTTTGCGAACTTTGAGTTTATAAAAACTTTCCACCACAGAGACACAGAGGACACAGAGAAAGAGTATTTTTCTATGACAATCTGTAAAAAATCATTCCGTACCGGCGCAGGCCAGTATCCAGGGTCTTTGAGTGTGAACTTTATAAATTAGGCTTTGTGTCCTTTGTGCAAACCTTTGCGACCTTTGTGGTAAAAACTGGTAACCACAGAGAACACGAAGGATACTCAAAGTACACGGAGTAAAAAATATAATTCATTTTACTTTGTGCCCTCTGTGCAAACCTTTACGACCTTTGTGGTTAATAAAATAGTTCACTAGAAAGGCACACCGGCGTTGTATTTGTTAAAATAAAACCATGAATAATAAATCAGAACAACACATCACATTTATCGCCGGCGGTTCCAAAGGCTTGGGTCTCGCCATTTATCAACAACTGCGTGAAACCGGTCATACTTTGGTGGAATTTTCTCGCAGTGGCGATCATTTGGGTCATTTGGATTGCGATTTTGCAAAACCCGACAAAGCCATCAGTGTTTTCAAAACAGCTTTCAATGAAAAATATGAGCATGCCACACATATTAATATCATTATTAACACGGCCACATTGGAACCCTTTGGACCCATTCAAAATGCATCCACCAAAGACATCAATACCCATTTGCTTATTAATGTGGAAACCATCACCCATTTAGTGCGGTTATTTGCCCGTGCTTATCAGGATCATGCTGCCCAAAAAACCTTATCCTATGTCTCCTCCGGCGCAGCCAATCGTGCCATCCCCGGCATGAGTATGTATTCTGCCAGCAAAGCCTACGGCGAACGTTTAATCGATACCTTTCGCGAAGAACAGAAACAGCAAAGCCAGCCCATCCAAGCCATGATTTTTAACCCCGGCGTCATGGATACCGACATGCAAAACACCATTCGAGCACAAAAAAAACAAGACTTCCCGCTACGCGATCACTGGCAGCAGTTATATGACAATAACGAATTAGCAAAACCCGAAGACATTGCACGATTTATTATCGACAAAATAAACGCACCCGAACCCGGCTACCATAAAGCGCAGTAATTTTTTCTCAATAAAAATTATTTATCAACCACCATCTGGAAGCCGCCATAAATCAAGCGTTTACCATCAAAAGGCATGCTGTTTTCCATATTCTGCATGGCGTCATCAGCCATCATTTTATCCATCCCGGCATCACGTACAGCCTTTGAAGGCCACACCGCCCAGGAAAAAACCACGGTTTCATCGTCTTTACACTTAACCGCTTTCGGAAAGGATGTTAATTTTCCATCTGGCACATCGTTTCCCCAACATTCAATCAACCGTTTAGCACCATATTTTTTAAATAACTCAGCGGCCTCTTCCGCATGTTTTATATAAGCGGCTTTATTTTTGGTTGGTACTGCTGCCACAAAACCTTCAATATAATCCATAACCACACCTCAACTAATTAAAACAGGTATATTATTGTACACCCATGGTGCAATCGATTTAATAGGATGTTTTAATCCAATAATAAAAGTGGACTTTTGGTTGTAGTAATTTATAATGAGAATCATTCTCATTTAGTTGTTTTATTATGTTAAAGACTTTGACCTTTGCTATTATGCATTTTACAGTTGCCTTTCTGGTGGTTTATGCCCTCACCGGTAGCTTTGTCATTGGTGGCGCCGTGGCTCTGATTGAACCGACCGTGAATACCGTGGTTTTTTACTTTCACGAAAAAGTCTGGCGCCACTTTGAACACAACCATAAGCCAACTTTAACAGCTTAAACTATATTATTTTGCCAACCGCACCGGAATCGGCACGCCACAGGCATCAATGTAATTATGCTGATACAGAAACCAGTCTTCATTGCGGTTTTTACGGGCGGCCAATAATTGTTTAAAACTCGCTGAATCGGTGCGCATCACATCAAGTTGTGGCCTTTGACCCGGAGGCAGTTGTGAGCCCACCACAATCTGTTTAATCACATTTTCGTCTGAATTTAAATTGACAGCACCTGCTATGTTTTGGGTTCGATTGAGGGCTTGAATGGCGTCCATACCATCCAATACCCGTCCAAATACGGTGGTGTTTCGGTCTAAATAACGCTGTGCCGGGCCATTGACGATATACAGTTCGGTACCACCGGTGTCCGGATCATTGGCACGTCCTGCCGCCAGTACGCCATAACAATGTAATAACCAGCTGCTTTGTTCATTGCCATCACGACCCACGGCGAAGCCTTTATAAAATCCGGTTTCATCGGCAAAACCATCGTTGCTATCAAATGCCAAATAGGCCTCGCCTAAATTAATTAATGAGGTGAACTCAGCAGGAATGCTTAATTGTCCTTCGGTCAAATCGGGTAATTCACTGGCTTCGTCAAACATCGGTCCACCCTGCGCCACAAAACCATCAATCACCCGATAAAACTGGGTGTTATCGAAAATGCCCTGTTTCACCAGCGCCTTGGTGTTGGCCACATGCCCCGGTGCTAAATCCGGCTGTAATTCAAAAACCACAGTCCGCTTATCACCAGCCAATGATAAGGTCATTATCAACATATTGTCCGCAGAAACAGGCCGCCAATCGCTGTCCGGTGCTTGTTCGACCACTTCATAGGGCCCGGCTTTAATGGGCGGGAATAAATGATTGGTGGTTTGTTCGTGTTCAGTAACAGAAGCACAGCCTGCTATTGCGAAAAAAGCCAAGCCACTCACAAATTTTTGATATTGATAAAAACTGTACATAATATGTTTTCCTATTTTTTTATTTGAAAACTTGTTGTTTCATGTCATCACAAAGATAATGTTACACTCTTTTTGCTCAATTCGCTCAAAGATAATGATGGAATTATCGAACAAAACAACCTTCAAAATCTCGGCCATGCCAATACTTTGGTTGGTGACGTTTATCTGGGCGTTTAGTTTTTCACTGATTGGTGTTTATTTAAGTGGCCATGTGGACAGTTATCTGGCGGTTTTTATTCGGGTGTTGATGGCTTTCTTGCTGCTCTTGCCATTTTTTCGACCACGCACTTTTGCGCCGAACAAATTACTGGCTTTGGTTGCCATCGGTGGCGTTCAGGTCGGTGCCACTTACCTGTTTTTGTACCATGCCTTTGCTTACTTAACCGTACCTGAGGTCTTGTTATTTACCATTTTTACTCCCCTGTGGATTACGGTGATTGATGAGTTTATTATCGGACGGCGGCGCCTGCCAGTTCGCTGGTGGTTGGCCGCTGTTATCGCTGTTATTGGCGCCGCGGTCATTCGATATGACGGTATCAATCAGGGCGCACTGACGGGCTTTATGCTGATTCAAGGCGCCAACCTGTGCTTTGCCATCGGCCAGGTTGCCTATAAGCGCTTGCCGTTGGGTGGTGTTAAGCAACAATCCCAGGTATTCGCCTGTTTTTTTCTGGGCGCGTCATTGGTCTCCGGTCTGGGCGTTGTGCTGTTTGGTGATTGGCATATTCAAGCCATTAGCCTGAGCCAATGGTCGGTGCTTATCTGGCTGGGTGTGGGTGCCTCTGCTTTTGGTTATCTCGCCTGGAGCATCGCCATAAAACAGGTTAATACCGGGCAAGTGGCGACCATGAACAATATGCTGATTCCGGTCGGTATTTTGGTAAATTTTTTGTTTTGGAACAGTGATATAGAATGGCTGAGGTTGCTCATCGGTGCCGGTTTAATTGTGCTGTCTGTGTGGCTCTGTTCACAAGCAAAACCCGTTAATCAACCCATTAAGGAACAATCGCATGCATCTGTTTGAATTAAGTCTGGTCTTTATCACCATGGCACTGTGTAGCGGCCTCATGTTTTATTTTATTCGCAACCACGCCAACCCGGATTTCCAGAAATTGTATAAAGACGACGATGAAGATGAGCTCGATGTCGATGAGCTCGAATCTCAGCCTTCATCTAATTACACAGATTTTCTGGCCAATAAATGGCTGACTTTTGGCGGCGGCTTCTACGGGTTGGTGGCGGTGTTGACCTATATCATTGTTGAAGCCCGGGAAGTTTTTGACCTACTCTCGATGCCAAGCGGATCAGAGGGTATTTTTAGCGGCATCAGTATCGGTATGATCATCCGTTTTTTCATTGACTCTTTGATGAATTTCATCACCGCCATCTCCTGGCCGGTGTATTGGATGAATACCGGCCAGGCACCTTTTTGGCAGTGGTTTATGGCGGCCTATGGTGGCTATTTAGCCGGTAAAATGCTGGTGAAAACCTATTATCCGCTAAAAAAATAATACTCATATCCACCTTGCCGGCGAAGGCCGGCATCCAGTGTCTTTTAGAAAATATCATCACATACGCACAAAGGACATAGAGAAACACTCTACTAACCAATGAATACACCCGTGGCTACGATCCTTGTGGTTACCTTTTTATGAGTTTATGGGTGAAAAATTGTTTAGGCTAATTGACTAATTACACTGCTGTGGGGCAAGGCGGGCGCACCAACATGAGGGCCCCTTAGGGCAGGCCCGCAGCTACGATAGAACAGTTCAAAAATGTGATTATTCTAAAATATTAATCGACTCCGGCCCATTCTATAAACAACGCGACATCAAAACTTCACAGCCGCCATGCCCGGTATTACCCAGGCGGGTATCTCGATAATCAAATCCATGCTTTAAATAGAGTTTTTGGGCGGCTTTCATCGCCGGTGTGGTTTCAAGATACATTTGTTTAAAACCCGCTTGTCGGGCGCTTTCGATGCACTTAATCAACAGCCGATGACCCCAACCTTGTCCCCGCAATTCCGGCCTGAGATACATTTTGCGCAACTCAGCGATGCCCTCACCTTCACATCCGACCAAAGGTGCAAAACCGCCGGCACCCATAATTTTACCGGCCTGCTCAATGACGTAATACGCTGCCATGGGTCCTTGATACGCCGAGTACATATCAGCCATTTCCGGATCCACCCCGGCAAAGCCCTCGCCGGATATGCCATGTTCAATAAGCACATCATGCACCAGATTTTTAACAGTGGCATTGTCTTCTGGTTTTATTGGGCGAATAATAGTTTCCATTACTCCCCCAAAGTTACTGAATAATATACAGCTTCCATATCACCCAATGGATCCTCATGCACCGTGGTTTTTTGATAACACATACCTAGTTTGTCCATTATTCGAATTGAACCGCTATTATCGGGTACTGCCACCGCTGAAAAGCGTTTGTAATTGGCTTGTTGATGTAATGCGCTCATCACCGCCTTAGCAGCTTCTGTGGCATAGCCTTTGCCCCAGCTTTTTTGCATAAACCGCCACCCCAACTCGAGGCCTTCATCATCACGTTGGTTGCTGAAAAAATGCATAGGCCGCACCAAAATCCAACCGATAAAATCATCTTCTTCTAGGGTATTCACTTGCCATAAACCCCATCCTTTTTCAGGATTTCGGTATTGCAACATGCGAGGAATGAAGATTTCTTCAATATCTTCACGACTTGTGAGTTTTCCATGATTGATGTGCGCCATCACCACCGGATCTTGGTCCAAGGCAAACAATAAATCGGCATCAGATTCAGTCATTAATTGGTAGCTTAATCGTACACTGTTATCAATGGTTATCATAAGTGTCACTCTCCAATTAGAAATACCACCAGCATGGCCGTGGCTACGGCAATGGCAAAACTCAGTAAAGTACCAATTAAAATATATTCCGTCAATTGTCGGTTTTTTGATTCTTTCAGGTCGCCAAAGCGAAACACGGATTTGGCACCGAGTAAAAAACCGATGGCTTGCCACTGCCCGACCACAATAAAAACAAAAACAAACAGTCTTTCCAGCATGCCAATATAGCGGCCGGCATGGGCCAGAGAACCATCTTGCAGATCATTCAAGGTGTCGGTCCAGCGTGACATCAGAATTTGTACCACAACACCGGCCACAAAGGTCAAAAACAGCAATGCCGTGGCATACAGCCAAATGGCTTGACTGTTAAACCAGGTCAATAGATCAATGCTTGGTTTAAACAAAATAAACCATATCACCGCAATTCCGATGATATGCAGGCTTTGGTCAATGATAAACCAGCGGGTTCGGGTGTCTTCTCTTTGGGCATAGAGCTTCAGCACATCAACAATAAAATGTAATGCCATAATCAGCAAAGCCAGTAACCCGTATTGCCACGAACCTAAAACAAGTAACACCAATAAACCATGCACCAACACATGGGCATATAAACGCCATGAATAAAGCTTATTGGCCTCCTTGTCTGTAACCCATGAACGCGGTTGTAATACGAAATCGCCAATAAAATGGACAAAAATTAATTTAATCAGAATAATCATGCCATGTTCTCTTGTAACCGTTGTCGAAAAACCGATTCAACTTCTTGTAATTCATTAATTCGTGCCCGATGCCAGCGGCCACTGACAGAGTTCTGTTTAATACCCAATTGAGCTCCAATCTCAGTCTGGGTGGCCTCAGGGTTGTTTAAAACATAAGCAACCAATTGTGCTGATAACACCGACCAATCATCCATAAAGATGCCAGCCAATTTTAAATACAGGTTCATTTCCTCATCAAAGTTCGACCAGGGACTTTTTACAGCCAGATTGGTCTTGGACTTCTGCAATTGTTCAAATGCCTCACCGGCGTAAATAAAAGCCGGGCCATTACTTTCTGATACCCGTTCACCAGCATAGGATTTAGCGCCCATACCAATGCCCATACGCACATCCAAGGGACTGATTGTTTGCGTGGATTGTTCCGGCATAATTTGTTTAATGAGGGCTTTGATGGCCAGGGCTTTGTGTAATACCGTTGCCGGCTCTGTCACTTCCAACTGAAATGAATCACCCCAAACCAGCTCCCATTGAGCTGGGGTACGGCCCCATTGATTAAACAATGCTTTTAGAGGTTGTAACCATCTGTTGGGATTTTCTAACTGACGAGATGCCACAATATCGCCTTTTATCACTGAAATCACCACTTTTATCTCCAAATAACGCGATAATTAAATATATCATATTTATAAACGATATTGTCATTTATCGTTTTTTTAAATGATATTAATTATAAAACTTATTCTATCACTAAAAAACCAACACTCAAAACAATATTTTAGGGTAAAAATTCAACCGGGTAACGACTGACTCAAATAATTAAATTTCACCAGGTTCGTCAATTCGCCTAAAATGTAAGCACTGAACACATTAAATTTATTAGAGACCTTTGCATTATGTATATTCGAACAGCAGTTATTATCACCGTTCTTGCTCTGACCACCTTTCTCAGCGGTTGCCGGGAGGACAGTCAGGAAACCAAGTTGTTACCGACATTAGAAAGTTCTGACTTTGCCGTGGAAAAAAGCAGCTGGTTACGCGATCATCTACCGGCTGAAACGGTGGTCTATATCAGCGTACCGAATCTATGGAATTATTTATTTGATCCGAAGGGTGACAGCCTGCATCAACTACAAACAAACCCAATTTTCCAAAAACAAATCACAGCAATTAAACAGGCCGCAGAGGACAATTATTTGGATTTAGTGCCGGCCAACAGTCAACTGTTATTGAAAGCCCTGTTGAATAAACAAACTGGTCCCATTGAAATTGCAGCGGTCAATTATGTGGCCGGTGGTCTGATGCCAAATGTTGCTATCGGCACTCAATTTTCAGATTTCAGTGCGGCTCAAATGATCGAGCTGGTCAATCAAGTACTGACCGACTATGCACCGGGCATCAGCCCTGAATTAAGCCGCCAGGACGATATGCAACTATGGCGCTTTGACTTTCAGAATATGCCGAACTGGATTCAATACCAGGAGAAAACCGGTCAGTTTCTAATGCTATCAGGTCCCGGTGCCAGCAATGAAAAACTCAATCAACTATGGAATAAACCCGCTGATCCGGCGCTAAACGATGTGCTTGATCTGGATAAACGACTTGACCCCAGTGGTTTAAACTTGCGCATGTGGATGGCACCGGCAACTCTTTACCAGTTGGGCGCCGGTTTTGTACCACCGGAACAACGTCAAAAACTTGAGCCATTGGCCATCGATAAAACGCAGTACATCTGGTTAGGCACTTCTTCTAATGCCGGTAAATCAAGTCTTGCCATCCATTATCTCATGCCCGAAGCCGGCTGGCGTATGTTCCTGCCCCGCAGTGAACACAGTTTTGATATCACCACCGCCGGTGTACCCAAGAGTGTTATGCAAATGGCTTTACCTACCCGTCAGCAGTGGCAAACCACCATCAATGAGCTAATAATTCCAGCCCAGGGTGAAGAAACCTTACAAAAAAAAGCGCAAGAAACATTTCAAGGAATAAACGATGGCTTCAAAGAAATTCTGGGATTTGAGCCACTTACTTTATTAGACGCCTATGAACAACAGTTTTATTTAGTCAATGATGACGCCGGACGCTGGATGGCGCTAAAAATCAAAGATCCGGCTTTGCACAATACATTAAGCCAACAGATACTGGATGCTCTCGATGAACAACCTCAGCAAAATAAACTGGCCGGCGTGACCATTCATCACATGCATTTTTCCAGTTTGGAAAAACTCTACCTCAGCGTCAATCAGTCCAATAACAGTACAACAGATATCGAACGTTATTTAGGCTTACTCAAAGAGCATCATTACTGGATGCAAAAAGACAATGTCATTTATATGGCCAAGGTACCACAAATTCTGGCTGAATTAGCCAACACCGACGAGCCTACACAACTCAGTCAATGGCTGGCTGGGCAAGACCTTGATTGGCACAATTCAATACTGGCTTACGGCACTGAAATTGACGATATGCCGCGTGATATTTACTATTTTTACCTCACTTTGGTGCAAACGCTCGCTGATCTGGCCGGGACTGATGTTGACTTATTCACTTTACCAACAGCCAAAGAACTCGAGCTGCCGCCCAAAGGCCGTTTAAGCTTGTCCGGGCATTCTGATTGTCAAGGTTTTAGCGTGGAAATAGATTAT
>QQUO01000283.1 GCA_008501575.1 Pseudomonadota bacterium | reverse complement strand
CCAATTGCATTTTCCATTATGTTTGCCTTTTTCCAGGCTGGTCTGGTGCTGTATTGGGCACTCAATTCGGTATTATCTTGAGGTCAACAATGGGTGATTACCCGCCGCATCGATGCACAAGATACCGGCCAAGCCATTAAAGATAAAAAACAAGACTAAGTATGAAATCACATTCCGACACCATCGCGGCCATCGCCACAGCGCCGGGCACCGGTGGAGTTGGTGTCATTCGAATTTCCGGTACAGAAGCCTTTAGCATCGCGCATCAGTTATCAAACAACAACCATTTTAAACCCCGTTTTGCGCACTTTAGAAGGTTTTACAATGCTGAAAAGCAACTAATCGATACCGGCTTACTGATACATTTTCCGGGGCCGGCTTCTTTTACCGGTGAAGATGTGGTGGAAGTACAAGCCCATGGGGGCCATGTGGTGATGCACATGTTGTTGACAGAAATCATACGCCTGGGTGCCCGCATGGCCAGAGCGGGAGAATTTTCTGAACGGGCTTTTTTAAACAATAAAATTGACTTGCTACAAGCCGAAGCCATTGCCGATTTGATTGCCGGTGGCTCTGAGCAGGCGGTGTTGGCATCACAACGTTCCTTACAAGGTGACTTTTCTCAAGAAGTGAATGCCATCTTAAAACAGTTAATCGAGATTCGGGTTTGGTTAGAATCAGCCATTGACTTTCCTGAAGAAGAGATTGATTTTCTGGCAGACCAGCAATTGCATCAGCAACTGAGTGATTTAAAAAGTAATATCGAACAATTGCGGCAAAAAAGCCGTGCCGGCGTAATTTTAAATCAAGGCATCAGTATTGCCATTATCGGCGCCCCCAATGTCGGTAAGTCATCCATACTTAATGCCCTCACCGAAGAAGACACCGCCATCACCTCGGACATTGCCGGCACCACCCGTGATGTCATCAAAGCGGATATTCTATTAAACGGAATTCCGGTGAAACTGGTGGATACCGCCGGTATCCGAGAAAGTGACAATCCCATTGAGCAACAAGGCATTGAAAAAGCCCGGGCCATTAAAGCCAGCTGTGACGTCATCTTAACAGTTTATGATGGCAGTGAAGTCATCCCGGAAATCACCAAAACCGACTCTACGGAGCTGACTGTGATTAATAAAATTGATCAGTTACATCCCGACAATAAACAGTTATCACCGGATATCTGGTTGTCGGCTAAAACCGGAAGCGGCTTGGATAACTTGAAACGAAGCATTACTGAATTTGTTAGAGGTGGTGAGATTAATGAAAACAGTTTTACAGCACGGCAACGACATATTGAACAATTAAACCTCACCCAACAACACGTTAACCAAGCTGAACAACATTTACAGGATTATGTTGGTGAACTGGCTGCTGAAGAACTGCGGTTAGCCCAAAACGCCCTCAATGCCATCACCGGTGAATTTACCTCAGATGACTTACTGGGCGAGATTTTCTCCAGTTTCTGTATTGGGAAATAGATAAGGAAAATTCCTCGGTTTCCCCTTTCCGCTCATGACCCATACTCTCATGCAGTGGTTAAAGTCACTCATTTTGGCAACTTTGGCAAAACCACTCCATTGCTTTTATCGGCAGGTTAAGAAATATTGTTGAGTAAATTATTTAGTTGAATTACAGATGGCTTAAATCAGTAATTTACATTTATGCCTTCTTTTTTCTTCCTTAATGTTGTGCCATGATAAGGCCATGGCGATTAAATCCATTCAGACCAAAACATTTTTATTATTACTCAGTATGACCCTGAGTATGGCTTTTTTGTTGGTTTTGGCAATCTCTTTGGGTTTTGATCGTAGTTTCAGTCGTTATAAACAGTCACTTTTTGACGACATTAATCAAAACATGGTTCAGCAACTGACTGATCATTACCGGCAACATGGCCATTGGCGCGCCTTTAGATCAAATCGGGGCTTATGGCAAAATCTGTTAATAAACAGCATGATTGAGCAAAGCGATGAATCAAATCAAAGCCATCGCCATTCCCGCCGCCTCAAGATGTTTCGATATCATGCGCTGTTGACAGCAGATAAAACGATGGTTATAGGTTGGCCTGCACCAACTCATCGGCCAATCAAATTATTGGCCATTAAAGTTGATCAACAGGTGGTTGGTTATTTACAAGTTCCCGACAGACAAGCCCTCAGTGATAATTTCGACAGACAGTTTAATCATGCCATGCAAAAATGGTTTTTGTGGCTGTTTGCTTTGGCCTTGTTGTTCACATTAATACTGAGTTGGCCTATTTCAGGTTATTTTACCCATCCCATCAGACGCCTAAACAGGCACGTTAAAAAAATGAGTGATGGCCATTATGACCAGATGATAAATATTAATCGTCAGGATGAACTGGGCCGATTGGCGGCAAACATTAATCACCTCAGTCAAACTTTACAAGCCAACACCGAAAACCAAAGACATTTTTTTACCGATATTTCCCATGAGCTGAGAACGCCGGTTTCGGTGCTGCGGGCGCAAATTGAAGCCTTACAGGATGGTATTCAAGAACCCAACCATCAAAAACTTAATCAACTGCACCAGCAAGTGATGACTTTATCCTTACTGATTAATGATATCCAGGATTTAGCCGGGACTGAACTTGGGTCCTTACAATACCAAAAACAAAGCATCGATTTGAGCCATATATTAACCGAGGTAATCAGTGCTTTTTCAAATCAAATTAAAACTGCCGGACTCAGCCTGCAACACCATATTCAAAAAAATGTTTATATTATGGGCGACTCACTGCGGTTACAGCAGTTGTTTAATAACTTAATTCATAATGCCATTCGCTATACCGATGCCGGTGGCACTATTGTGATCAGGTTATCTATGCAGAAACAGCAGATTATTGTAAAAATTGAAGACAGCGCCCCTGGTGTCGCTAAACAATATCATAAACAATTATTTGAACGGTTATTTCGTCCCGACACAGCCAGAAATAAAAATCACGGCGGTTTCGGCATTGGTTTGGCCATAGCGCAAAATATTGTCCAGGCACATCAAGGCACAATTACCGCTACAGATTCATCCTTGGGTGGTTTAGCCATCACAATAAATTTCCCAGCAGAAGAACAAAACAATGAATAAATCAATTTTAATTGTTGAAGATGAGCCGGCTTTGGCTGAATTAATGGCGCATTATTTAAACCAGGCTGAATTACAAAGCACCATCATTAATGATGGTAACGAGGTGCTGCCGTGGCTTAAAAAAAATCAACCGGCGGTGATCTTAATGGATCTTATGTTGCCCGGTCAGGACGGGCTGTCATTAACCCAAGCCATCCGTTCGTTTTCAGATGTGCCGATTATTATCACCACCGCTAAAGTCAGTGAAATTGACCGATTGTTGGGCCTGGAAATCGGTGCCGATGATTATGTCTGTAAACCCTATAGTCCACGTGAAGTGGTGGCCAGGGTTCAGGTTCAATTACGTCGAAACAATGATAATAAAGTCAGCACAGATTTTACTTTAAATGAACAACAGGTAACGGTCGAAATTAATCAACAATCGGTACAATTGACGGTGGTGGAATTTAATTTATTAAAAACGCTGTATCACCATCCTGCCCAAGTGATGAGCCGAGACCAGCTGATGAATCAGACCTATTCAGATTACCGCATTATTTCTGACCGCACCATTGATAGCCATATAAAAAAAATTCGCCAAAAATTGCGAACCCTGGATGAATATGAATACATCCATTCAGTATATGGTCTGGGTTATCAATTTGTTCCAAAAAAATAATCACACAATAAAGCCATTCATATTATTTGCACGATTGTTCGATATGATGAACTTAAATCTATTTGGAGAGTACCCATGAAAAAATTAGTATTTATCAGTTTAAGCCTGTTATTGTTGTCTGCTGTGGCCGGTGCTGAACGTGGCCAAGCCATGTATGAACAATTAAACCTCACAGAACAACAACGCAGTGAAGTAGAGACCCTGATGGCAGATCACCAGCAACGCATGGCCGCTGCCCGGGAACAGATAAAAGCTGAGACCCACGAAAAAATGGCCAATATATTAAATGAAGATCAAATGCAGCAATGGCAACAACTTAAAGAAGAAAAACAACAACGCATGAAAAAACGCATGAAAAAAATGAAGCACAAGCAACAACATCGACGAGAACATAAACGTTTGCTCGAAGATACTGATAATGGTTAACGCTTTGAGCCATTAAAATTGCATCGACGCCACCTCTTAGGTGGCGTTTTTTTTCACCGATGGCACCGTTGCAACTGTTATAATTATTGATTTAGAACACGGTGGTGGTTATGAAATTAGGTGCTTTTTCTGTCAGTTTACCGGTAAAAAATCTAACAGTATCAAAACAGTTTTATGAACAACTGGGTTTTAAGGTATTTGCCGGTGATATAGACAGACATTATTTAATCATGAAAAATGAAGAAACCCTGATTGGTTTATTTCAGGGTATGTTCGATGAAACCCTCTTGACCTTTAATCCCGGCTGGGATCAGTCAGCCCAAACACTGGAAAATTTTGATGATGTCAGAGCGATTCAACAAGCACTGATGGATCATGATATTAAATTAGAGCGACATTGTGATTCCAAAGGGCACGGACCGGCCAGTATTGTGTTAAAAGACCCGGATGGTCACACCCTGTTAATCGATCAACACGTTTAATCCATGGCAAAAATTCAACAGGCTGTGCGCCGTTGCCAATGGGCCGCGAATGGCAGTCCGTTAGAACAACAATACCATGACCAGGAATGGGGACGACCGGTCTTGGATGATGTTAAATGGTATGAGTTTATATTATTAGAAGGGGCGCAAGCGGGCTTGAGCTGGTCCACCATCTTAAATAAGCGTGCCGGTTATCGAAAGGCTTTTGCTGCTTTTGATTTTAATCAGGTGGCTCAATTTACTGAAGCCGACCAGGCGCGGTTAAAAGAAAACCCCGACATTATTCGAAATCGATTAAAGATTGCTGCAGCGGTGAGCAATGCCCGGGCTTTTATTGAAGTGCGAAAAGAGTTTGGCCGATTTAATGATTATGTTTGGCAATTTGTCGATGGAAAGCCGATAATCAATCGTTGGACTGACGCCCAACAGGTACCGGTCACCACAGCCCAATCCGATGCCTTAAGTCGGGATTTAAAAAAACGAGGCTTTAAATTTGTTGGTAGCACCATCTGTTATGCGTTAATGCAAGCCACCGGTTTGGTTAACGACCACACCACCGATTGTTTTTGTTATGAAAAGGTCATTAAGACCTGAGGAGATTAATAATGTCAAAATTTCGCAGCCTTTGTTTAATAACCAGTGCATTGACGCTGAGTTTTGCCGGCCAAGCCGGTGACGTCACCGAAAAAACCAGCCATGATGGTTTTTTTAACAATATGAAAACCTTGTGTGGTGAGGTTTTTGTAGGTGCCAGCACTTACCCCGATGACCCGGATCATGATTTTGCCGGTAAAAAACTGGTGGCTGATTTTGCCGATTGCAGTAATCATGAAATTCGCATTAAATTTGCCGTTGGTGAAGACCATTCCAGAACCTGGGTGGTGACGCAGTCGGAAGAAGGCTTGTTGCTTAAGCACGATCATCGTAACCCCGATGGCACCCCCGATGAATTGACCAATTACGGTGGTTGGGCGAACCAATCAGGTACTGACCATAAACAATATTTTGAGGCCGATCAAGAAACCGCGGAACTGATTCCGGAAGCTTCAACCAACGTCTGGATGCTATCGTATGACCCGGATACAAAGGTTCTCACCTATGATCTTAAACGTCATAACGAACCCCGTTATCAGGCCCAGTTAACACCACAAGAAAGCTAATCTTTGGGTCTTACTGTGACAACTTAGGTAACAGGACTTACGAGTTGTCACAGTTGACCGATTGAACGGTAACTTTACTGAATTTCAGCAAATATCTTCAAAGTGCCATAAATAAGTCATAACTGACAATTAAAGTAAGGGTTTTCAGACAGCGATAGATGATGAAAGCTTTTTACTTTTTGGATGATGACAATTTAGACAACTTACCGGCCGATGCGCGGTTGCTGCCTTTTGATATTAACTTTATTGATCCGCTTAACGGTCCGCAAAGACCCAAAACCTGGCCATCAAAAAAGTTGCCAGTGGCACCGTTGCCAATAGCAATGGCAGCGCCTGATAGGAATAATTTAAACCCCAATAATCCACCAGCAGAAGGACCCCGCCCTGATGCAGGAATAAAGCAATTAAAGACGAGATAACAAATTTAGGAAAACGGTTTTGGTGGCGACCGGTGTCTTTAAATGAGTAATGATAGTGACCAATATAAGCGGTAAACAAACCACCAATAAAACCCAGTGCATGGGCATAAAACGGTTTAATCAATAACTGTTCATGGGCTAAAAAACCGATACCAAAATGCACCACAGTGGCCAACGCGCCCACCAGTCCATATCTGAACAATAAGCTGAGGGTTTTTTTAGATATCATCAATAAAAATCTGTTTGTTTCGGATCAAGATTGGGATGGCTTGTAAAGAATCGCCGGCACAGGGCCCGCCGGTACAAAAACCATCTTCGGTTTTAAAAGTGGCACCATGGGCCGGACAAACCACTTGCTTATCCGGGGTTTCCAAAAACTCACCCGGCGCATAATCCAGACGGCGGCCCTGGTGGGGGCAAAAATTTCGATAGACATGGATTTTTTCGCCGACCTTTTTGACCATAAAGGTTTCATCATCATGACTTTGGGCCGTGGCAAATGTCATCCATTTGCCCTCCTTTAATTCATCAATGTCACATAACAGAACCGGCATCAGCGTTGTGAATAATGTTTCACGGCATCAACCAACACCGCCACTTTTTCCGGATCCATATCCGGCTGCATGCCATGGCCTAAATTAAAGACATGTCCGGGTTGGTTACCATAGCTGTCCAGGACTTGTTTTACTGCAAGTTTAATGTGGTCATCAGGTGCATAAAGTATGGCCGGATCCAAATTACCTTGTAATGCCACCCGACCGCCGGTCTCTATGACAGCATCTTTTAAATCAATGGTCCAATCAACCCCCAATCCGTGACAACCGGTTTGTGACAAGGCGGTTAAACTTTGGTTAGCACCTTTACTGAATAAAATAATGGGTGTGTCGTTAAAGCCGGCTGCCTTGATGCCATCAACAATTTGTTGCATATAACGCAAGGAGAATGTTTTAAAATCTGCCGGCGATAGCGCCCCGCCCCAACTGTCAAAAATCTGCACAGCCGATGCCCCGCTTTGGATTTGACCGATGAGGTACTTAATGGTGGATTGTGCCAGTTTATCCAATAATTGGTGGGCGGCTTCGGGGTTTTTATACAGTAAGGCTTTGGATTTGGCGAAGGTTTTACTGCCACCATTTTCAATCATATAAGTCAATAAAGTCCAGGGACTGCCGGCAAAACCAATGAGTGGCACCCGCCCGTCCAGGGTTTTCACCGTTAAACTGATGGCATCCATAACGTACTGCAAATCTTCAGCATCCGGAATCGGCAATTGGGCAATTTGAGCAGCATCGGTAATGGGATCAGCAAAGCGCGGTCCTTCACCTTGCACAAAATGTAAGCCTAAGCCCATGGCATCTGGAATGGTTAAAATATCAGAAAAAATAATTGCCGCATCCAACGGGAACCGCTCTAAGGGCTGAATGGTGACTTCACAAGCCAATTCCGGGGTACCGGCTAAAGTCATAAAGTCCCCGGCTTGGGCGCGCACTTCACGATATTCGGGTAAATATCGGCCTGCTTGACGCATTAGCCATACCGGCGTGCGTTCAGTGTTTTCACGGCGCAATGCCCGTAAATATAAATCGTTCTTTAATTCCATCGCTTTAAATGAACTCAAAAAAACGGCTATTTTAGCAGTAACCACTCTGATAAACAGCTGAGACATTGAATGTTTGTTAAAATGCCGGTTCAATTGAACCTATGACAACCATTAAGGTCAGACTATGCCCATAATAAAACAAACATTAACAATGAAAAAATTGATGCTATTAAGCGTGTTGCTTTTCAGTCAAATGCTGTCTGCACAAGCTTTGGACAAAAACCAACTATCCGATGATGATAAAACGTTTCAACAAGAAGTGATGCGGGCCAACCACATCCCGCAATTATTACAGGTGGCAGAAGGCACCTTAAAAAAAGATGAACTAAATCGTCATCTTATGGTGTGGCAACGGCTGGCTTCTTTAGAGCCCAATAACCCACAGTTTCAATATCAATTGGCCAAAGCCTACGCCCGTATGGATGAAAAAACAGGCGCTTATAATGCATTGGTTGGTTTGCAAAATGCCGGCTTAAGCTATCAAGTGGATGGTGACGAGGCCTTTACCAATATCCAAGGCACCAAGGTGTATGACTATATTGTTAATGGCATGAAAGAAAATGCCAATCCATATGGCGAAGGTCAGGTGGTGGCTACAGTGGATGACAGTTATTCCGGCATGTTGTATGAAAACATTGCTTATGATAAAAACCAGGCGCGTTTTTTACTGGCCAGTATTCGCAGCGGGGAAATTTATCAAATCGATAAACAACAAACTTTCAAACCATTTATAGCCGATGCCAATGCTGAAAAAGGCCCTTGGGGTGCTGTGGATATGGTTATTTCAAGCGATGAAAAATCATTGTGGGTGGCATCAGCAGCGATGCCTCAATATAACGGAGTAACAGAACAAAACATCGGCCAGGCCATGATTAGCCATTACCGGTTAAGTGATGGCGAACTGATTAAACGATATCACCTCAATGACATTAAAACGCCCCAATTATTTTCGGCTTTACACCCGGCAAAAGCCGGTGGAATTTATTTCCTAAACGTATTTAATCAGACCGTTTATCGGCTTAAACCCAATAGTGACAAGGCCGAAGAAATTATTGAACTACCCGGTTTAACAGCCATAAAAGCCTTAACCACCAACAAGGATGAAAGCTATTTATACATTGCAGACTTTAATAAGGGCCTGTTTGCGGCTGATTTAACTGAGAAAAAAGTTGCCTTAATGGACCCCGGAAAAGAACGTTTTTTTACCGGAATTAATGATATTTTTTATGTGGATGGTGACTTAATTGGAATCCAGAGCGGTGTGTCACCGGCACGGGTAATGCGATTTGTTCTGGCGCAGGATTTAATGATTAAAATGAGCTTTCCACTGGAAGCCTCCCACCAGGCATTTGTCACTTTGGGTAATGGTACCCTGGTTAATGACAGTGTCTATTATGTGGCCAATTCTCAATGGGAAAAGATGGACATGAGTGGCCAGTTAATCGCAGGAAAAAAATGGGATCCTTTAAATATTATGCAATCACCCATTACTTTTCGAATGGCTGAACACCTGGAAAATCAAAAACGCATGGAAGAGATTAAAAAGAAACGCGGTATTAAGTAACGGGGTACCGAAGCAAAACAAACCGGTCCACAGTGACCGGTTTTTTTATGTCTTTTTTTCCTGTAAATAGTGATTAATCACAAATTCCACACAGTCATCAAAGTGATTGTTAAGTTTTTGCATAATGTCTTCACTGATTAAACTGTCACCATCATAGTTACCGCTCCATTTAATTAAATGCAAAACGGCCGGTGTTAAGTCAAGGCCTTTGCGGGTCAGGGTATAAATTTTTTTGCGACCATTTGTGGGATCTTTTTGCTGTTCGACGATGCCATGGTGTGCCAGTTTTTTTAATCGATCAGCAAGAATATTGGTGGCGATGCCTTCATCGCTGTCCATAAAATGCTGATATCGACAATTACATTTAAACAACATGTCGCGAATAATTAAAAAGGTCCACTTATCGCCCAAAATATCCAGTACATAGGTCATTGGGCAGAGTGTCATTTTGTAAGGTGATTGTTTACTCATAATAAAAGTATACTAAATAACTTGCAAAATGCAAGTAGATAGTTAAAATAACAACTACTTTTAAAATGCAAGTGATTATTATGTTGTCTAAATTAAGCAATTATTCTGTTGTTGTATTATCGGGACTGGTGGTTTTAGCGGCTTTTGATTGGTTTTTGTCAAACATGTTGGGTTTTGAGGTTTGGTCAGACATTCATGTTTTACTCAGCACTGAATTTATGTCGGCATCTCACCTATTTCATGGCTTGATAACACTCATCATCCTATTAATCAGTATTCACAGCCTAACCATGAATGATCTTTCAGCGCGTATCCGGCTGGGGGTAATTTTTGGATTAATTATGATTCTTATCGGCTTGGTGAATATTGCCATGCACTTAAAAACAATACCCAATGAGTTTTTGGCTAATCAATTGGCGCCCATTGGTGCCGTCTTACTGATTAAAATGACATTGTTGACCTGGGTGATGGCACAGGTGCACAGATCGTTCATTAACAAATAATTAATTTGCATTTGGTAGACTGTTTATTTTCTATAAAACGAATCATCATGAACAGAAAACGACACGGCTTAGCCATTGGTATCGAACAATATGACAACACGTTTTTATTAACCCTAAAAGCCATCGGCAAACTCACCCACAAAGACTACCAGGTGATCACACCAATGATAGAATCCGCCCTCGCCGGTATTGAAGAACCCCATATTAAAGTTTTATTTGATGGCCGCGAGTTTGACGGCTGGGAACTGCGCGCCGCCTGGGATGATTTTAAACTGGGTATGAAATACCGCGGAGAATTCACCAAAGTGGCCATCGTCGGCAACCAAAAATGGCAAAACTGGCTGCCAAAGTCGGTGGCTGGTTTGTTTCAGGGGAAGTTAAGAATTTT
>QQUO01000255.1 GCA_008501575.1 Pseudomonadota bacterium | reverse complement strand
CGCTCAACAGGGGGGTGTGCTGACACGCATCGAAGACACCGAATTACTCAGTGATGAGCCCATCAGCCTAAATCCCCTGGATCGCCACAACATTGTCAGCCGGGCGGTTGAGCGTGATCTCGGGCTTCATTTGGACCATCGTGGTGAAGCTGAAGCAACCGCTAAACCGGAGCACTTAGCGGACACATTAGAACAAACCTATGGCAGTTACTTACAACAAAGTCGGGTGCCGATTAAATTGTTTGCCCAGATTGAGCCCCTCAAAGCAATCCAGGATTTGCAGGAATATCAGTCACTTAAAGCCTCAATTGAATCGGGACAGTTGATACCCTGGCGCGGGCCCTTGGTGCTGGGACAGCGCTTTTCTCAGCAATCACCTGAACAAACACTGACTGAACTGACTGTCAACAGTGCTTCTGATGAGGCCATACAGCTGACCGCCACGATACCGTATTTACTGAATAACCCAAGTCAAGGCATTGCCGGCCAAGTGATTATTCGGGCCTCAATATACAGTCAAGAGAAAAGCCATGAATTGTTAATTAAAGCCTTTGTAGACTGGTGTCTGATGAGTTTGCATAATGACCTGAAATTGCTTGAAGAATTCCAGGTCTGGTTAATTTTTCAAGACAAGGTGCTGACCTGGTGCTTTAATCGACATTTACTGGACGCAAAAATGATGGAACATTATTTAGTCGGAATTGTGGCTGATTTTATGCGTGCTGACAAAAGTTTCTTACCCCTAAGTCTGTCAACGAAAATGACGATAAAATCCACCCAAAAAGGCCCGGACACAGCCACTAAAATACATGCCTTTAAAAACAATTATTATTTTGCCTATGACCATGTACCTGAATCATGGCAGGTGCAGCTTCAGCACAATTACCAGCAAGCGCTGATTGCAGCCGGTGAAGTGAAAAAAAAATATGGCACGCAACAAAGCATGACTTATGATGAAATTAAAACGCTGTTGGCATACCCGGCTGCAAAGGATGTGTTAACAACGTATAAAAGCCGATTTATGTTGTTTTTCGCCACCATAGAGGCGCTCGATATCAGGAATCCGATATGAGTCAGTCATTTCAGAGCATTACCGGTGCCGCGGATATTGACATTAATCGCCATGCCGTGATTGAAGCTTCTGCCGGAACCGGTAAAACCCACACAATGGTGGAATTGGTGTTGCGACTGATGTCCGATGAACAATCCGGATTAGCCTTAGATCAGATCTTACTGACAACCTTTACTGAGAATGCTGCGGTCGAATTAAAAACCCGAATCCGACAAAAACTAAAACAAACAATTGATGACGGTGGTTTGTCAGACATTATTATAAATCGCTTTAATAAAGCCATCCAAAATATTGAATCTGCACCTATTTATACCATTCATGGTTTTTGCCAACGGATGCTGACGGAGTTTGCTTTTGAATCCGGTGAAGTGTTTGAACAAACATTGGTGGATGGTGATCGCTTGTTAGAATCACGCTTTAATGCCTGGCTACGAACCTGGCCTGCTGATGAAGCCGTGCAAGTCAAGTTTCAACACTATCTGGCGGCTGATGATAAACACGGCTTATCGGCCTTAAAGCGCACCGTGTTAAAAGTGGCGGCTCAATACAAACCTGATTTCGATGTTATTTATCCACCTGAACCCGAATCTCTGCCTGATTTAAATGACTTTTCTTTATTGGCCGATTTGGACGAGCTTGAAACCAGGTTTATGCAGTTACAAATCAATAAAAACGGCGGTCTCAATGCCAATTTAAAAAAGAACTGGCAGCAGCGTGTCAAACCGGTGCTTAAGACATTGTCCGATAAAAAGAAAAGCCATACAGAGAAGCTTGAATACATTCAGAATTTGCTGGTTAAAGAAATAAAAGACAACAATGTGTTTCTGCATTTTTTTAAAAGCAATAAACAAATATATGACCACAATCAATGGCCCGAAAGCCAGCAGAATCATCCGTTGATATGTACGCAACTACAACAAATCTTTGACTTGATTACAATTATTCAAGACGACGCAAGGTATCGCCAAAGTGCCATCATCAAAGACAGTTTAGCCACCCTTGACAGTGATGTTCGTGATTTTTTATCACAGCAGGGACAAATCACTTATGATCACATTATTCGCCGGCTCTACACACGGTTACAAGCTGAACAACAGTCAGGACAGCCGTTATTATTGGCCGCCATACGGCGTAAATTTTCGGTGGCCATGATCGATGAATTTCAAGACACAGATCCGTATCAATGGTTTATCTTTAAATGGCTATTTTTACAGCAAGACGCCCCGGATCAGCGATTATGGGTGATCGGTGATCCCAAACAATCCATATACGGCTTTCGCGGCGCTGATGTCAATACCTACCTCAGGGCCCGTGACAGTATGCAACAAGCCGGCGCCTGCAGTTATCGCCTGACCACCAATTACCGCACCATTGCACCGCTTATTAATGCATTTAATTGTTTTTTTAGCAGCGTCAGTGATCCCCGGAGTACAGGTTTTTGGTACCCGACCAACAGTATAAAAGTGGTTGCCGCTGACCGTAAACAACACCCTGAATTACCACAGCTTACCCGAGATCACTCAAATCTGGCGGCATTTACCTGTGTGCCATTGGATGAAGACAACCCGGCTGATGCCAGACGCACGGAGCTGGCCGAACAGATTGCCGAAA
>QQUO01000175.1 GCA_008501575.1 Pseudomonadota bacterium | reverse complement strand
TTTTATTTGCCGCTTTTAATGTGGACTTTGTGGCAAAATTTTGACGGCATTCAACAGCCATGGCAAAACCAGGGTAGTGTGGCGGTATTTTTAAAACCCAATGTCGGTGAGCAGCAACGGCAAGCATTGCAACAGGAACTGTCGCAAAAAAAATTGATTTCAGAAGTGACTTTGGTGGCCAAGCAAAGTATCAAATCAGAACTCAGTGATGACCCGCAATTAAATCAAGTGATTGCGGTGATTGATGACTATGATTTACCTGATCAACTGATGTTGAAACCTCATGAGGCTGCCACCGTCGATCAACTTAAGTCACTGGCCAAGCAATTACAGCTGCATCCGGACATTGATTATGTCAGTTTTGATGCCGACTGGTATCGCCAGTTACAGGCCGTGACACGGGCGCTTTATTATGTCACCCAAGGCAGTATTGTCATCTTTCTCACCATCGTGCTGGTTTTTCTTAGCCACTCCATCGGCAACGAGGTGGCCGCCCATAAAGCCGAAATCGGCCTGAAAAAATTATTGGGCGCTTCTCCGGGACAAATTCGCCGGCGGTTTTTATACAGTGGCCTGTATTATGGGGTGCTGGCCGGCTTATTGGCCTGGTTACTATTGGCCGTAACACTGTGGTGGATGAAAAAACCCTTGTTGGCATTAACGGAAAGCTTTGGCCGGGCTTTTGTAATAAGCACCGGATCATTGTCAGACTGGTTTCTTTTTATCGTTTTGTGTGCTTTGATTTCATGGTTGGGGGCACGCATCAGTAGTTCGGGGCATATCCATAAACTGTGATTAATCCGAGATGGATACGCTATCAAGTGGGTGACTATATCGTGTACAATAAACGGTATGACTGATTCACATAAAGTATTGATTGCCGATTCCTCCAGATTGGCGCGCACCATGACTGAAAAGCTGGTGAAAAAAATTAAACCCTACACCGATGTGATTGCAGTCAGCAGTGTTGCTGAAGCATTGGAACATCTTAAAGAACATCGGGTGGATTTGATTCTAACGGCTTTACGGTTAAAGGATGACGATGGCACCAAGATTTGCAGTTATGTGCGAGAAAATCATCATTATTTACCGGTGATAATTATTTCCGGAGATGTTGATAACCGCCTTAAAGAACGACTTCTAGGCAGTGATATTACCGATTACATTGATAAGTCTGCCGGCCAAAAGGGTTTGGAAATATTTCTGACCGGCTTATTGCAACCGGAAGATCAAATTAACGGAAAAATTCTCTACATCGAAGATTCCGCCGTGGTCGCCCATGCCACCAAAAAGCTGTTACAAAACCACAATATTGAGATCACCCATACTTTAAGTGTCACCGATGCCAAAGCACTCATTCCAGATCGTGACAGCGCTTATCAGCAATTTGATTTGGTGTTAACCGATTATTATCTGAAAAATAACGAAACTGCGATGGAAATTCTGCATTATGTGCGCAGCGATTTGGAGTTGGATAAAATTGATATGCCGTTTGTGATTATGACCGGTGATGAAAATACCGACAATCAAAAAAAAATACTCAACAGTGGTGCCAATGATTTAATTGGTAAGCCGGTCAATCAGGAAGCCTTGGTGAAAAAAATTAAATTCCAAATCCGATTTACCCAGTTCCACCGAGAAAAAATTAAGCAAATCGATTAAATACCATGGTTGAATCCTTGGCGCCAAAAATTAATGACACTTGGTTGATGGCATTAGCCAACGAATTTCGGCAGGCCTATATGCAGAAACTGAAACAGTTTCTGGTACATGAAAAACAGCAAGGTCAGGTCATTTACCCGTTGGGTTCACAAATATTCGCCGCTTTCAATAACACCCCGTTACCCCGGGTTAAGGTGGTTATCTTAGGCCAAGACCCGTACCACGGCCCGGGCCAAGCCCACGGTTTAAGCTTTTCAGTTCAATCCGGTACCGCTTTACCGCCTTCTTTAAAAAACATTTATAAAGAGTTATATAATGATCTGGGTGTTGTTAATCATTCAGGTGATTTGCGGCCCTGGGCTGAGCAAGGTGTTTTATTACTCAACAGTGTCCTGACCGTGCGCAAAAACCAAGCCGCCAGTCACCGCGACCAAGGCTGGGAACAGTTCACCGATGCCGTGATAAAAATTATTAATAAGCAATGTGGCCATGTGGTATTTATGTTGTGGGGCAGTTATGCCCAAAAAAAAGGCCAGGTTATCGATAACAATAAGCATCTGGTGCTAACCGCACCGCACCCATCGCCATTATCCGCCCACCGCGGTTTTTTAGGTTGCCGACATTTTTCCAAAGCCAATGATTATTTAAATAAACACCATAAAACTAAAATAACGTGGCAAATTTAACTCTATTTGTGATAAAAAGTTAAAGTTACGAGGAATCCAGTAGAAGAATTATGAATAATCTATGCAAAAGCATGATCTTGGTTGTTTTTTTAATTAATTTAGCCCATGCATCCGACCCGTCAGCACCTTGGCTGCTCAATCATTCAAATCAGCAAGAGTACAACGAACAAGCCCTTATAACCGGACAGGCAGTGGGGGGCGAGATTTTGTTTGCTTTAGAGCGGTCAGTTTTTAAAGAGGTCGAATTATCCTCATCACAACCACAACAACCGGCATTGCTAACATTTAATCGCTTTTCTGTTGATCCCGATCGTTTTCATCAGATCCGCATGCCCTTGAATCAAGTGGGTGGCTTACAAATCGATGTGCCTTATGGTATTTTTGAGGGAGTCACCGGCGGCCGGTTGTTTATAAAGGGTGATATGAAAGTGACCGGGGAATATGGTCAACTTACTTTCCGTGGACTCCGAATTAGTCATTCTAACCGACCCAAAAAAGTCGGTGATATGGCGGTTTTAGATGTAAAAAATGCCCAGGGTCAGGTTTTGTTTGAATTGGCACATATTCATACAGAGTTATCAGTAAGTAAATCCCTGTTGAGCTTTAATCATATGGATGTTCACTTAAGTTCATGGATGGCAAATCAATTACAACAGCCGGAATTAGCTGGTCGGGTTGTGGGCCGTGCAAAAATGGTGAGCTCAGTGTCGTTTAACAGTCCTGATTATATTGTCAATAAAATAGAGCAAAAGGCCTTCTGTGATAATCGCCCATTATGGCCCACAGAAAAAAATCCGGCCGACGTGGCATTAATTGAATTAAGCGGTCAATTAAGGAATTATCCCCCGGATGCAGACTTTAAAGTGTTAACACCCAGTGCACGTTTAAAAAATGTGGGTGCTATTGATGTGCCGTGGTATCAGTTTTTCACCGGCAACTTCCCACCCTATAATAATGATCAACACCCCTATTTAATTTGGAACCTGTACAAAGTTAAAGAGGGGCGTTTTACTCAAATTGCAGCTTCTGCCATGAAGCATGCTTTTTTTACCACCAATAGTTCATGCTCCGCTACTAATTGTGGGAATAATCATATTTTGTGGCCTGAATGTGAGGATTTATATGGCGTCAGCAGTAATGATAATGGTCAATTTTTAGGTCCCAGAGAAGAGTTAAACCCATTCACAGGCATATGGAACAATTGTGGCTCATTTTTTAATCCCGGATGTACCGGATCACAAACTGTCGGTGCTGGTGCAAACGGTCATCGAATGATTGTCAAAATATCTGATTTAAATGATCCGCAAGCGCAGTTTTATCTATCAGCCTGGTATGTTATTCGTGATGATAACAATATAAATAATTCGATGGGCAGCCGAGAAATGGGTTTTGTGGTCAATGGCAATCAAGTCAGCGAAAGTCAAATTGGTGTTATGGAGCAGGGCCCGGCGGCGGACCGCTGGATCAGTACCCAGGGTTTTGATGTACCCGGTATGACCTCTTCTTTTCGGGTCTTACGTCCCGGTGCCGGTCAATTATCGGTGAAAACTAAAGTCATTGATTTGGGTGGTGGCTTGTATCGATACCATTATTTTGTGGAAAATTATGATTACAATCCTGCCCTTTCTGCCCTGGCTGTTCCCATGCAGGTGGGAACCAATGTGAGTCAATATGATTTTAATGATGTGGATGACAATGCGCTTAATGATTGGCCTCTGAATATCGGTACTGAATTACTCCAAATGACCGCATCGAATGCGCATTTTATTGATTGGGGTTATGGCTTTACATTTTCAATGACCTTGTCCCAGGCACCGCTGCAGGGCAGTGTTCGTCTTACCGGTGAATTAGGTGAAGGTGATTTTTGGGTGCCGGCTTTGGTGCCACAAACTGATCTTATTTTTGCCGACGGTTTTTAGTTGTAGCTTAACTGAAATCATGTCAATAAATAAGCATTCAGTTTGTCACTGTAAAAAAAACCTTATTCTGTTAAAATAGCCCTCTTTTTTAATGAAGACCTCAAAATAATATATGGCAAAAGAAGATGTAATTGAATTAGAGGGCAAAGTGATTGATACTTTACCCAACACCATGTTCCGTGTTAAATTAGAAAACGGGCATGAAGTGGTGGCGCATATTTCCGGCCGCATGCGTAAACACTATATCCGCATTTTAACGGGTGATACCGTTACCGTAGAACTCACCCCTTACGATTTAAGTAAAGGGCGAATTACATTCCGCAGTAAATAATAAGAAATTTTCTTGGGGCTTCTTTCCCTTATAGGGATATAAGGGTGTCGTGTTAGCAGGACGCAGATGTCACCAAAGCGAGCCACTATTGTTCCTGTAATCACATCACACCTAGGTCCTGAAGGCGCTACGGCGAACATGTCTTTTGTTTTCGCGCACCTCGCCTCTGATTCGCCTGCATGGATGCAGGTGTGCCGAGTAAGCAGGATGCGAAAACGGCCGCTTCGCTCAGGCCTTAACGGACATTAGGTCATGCTTCTTCGCTTAAGGCGCCTACTTTTGGCGCTTCGGCAAAACTGCATAACTTCATTTACCTGGCCTAACCGGCTCGGCGAATCATGTTCAAAACAACCACTGCCAGATTAATCTGCTTTTTCTTCTTGTTGTTGCTGTTCTTTGACATTGGTTTCGATGGTGAATGTTAATTGATCTTGATCGACGTCAACTTTAACTAAACCACCTGTTTTCAAATCCCCGAATAAAATATCGTCCACCAGGGGTTTTTTGATGTATTGG
This sequence comes from Pseudomonadota bacterium, assembly GCA_008501575.1. GTDB lineage: Bacteria > Pseudomonadota > Gammaproteobacteria > Xanthomonadales > Marinicellaceae > Marinicella. Next base: position 5,697 of record QQUO01000175.1, on the reverse strand, counting down.
TCAATGGCACGTTGCATCGGTCGGGCACCCATTTCCCGGTCATAACCTTTATTAACCAGCCAATTGCGGGCAGCCACACTGAGTTGGAATTTGATGCCCGGTTCAGTCAGCTGGTGTTCCAGCTCAATCATTAATTTATCAACAATGCGTTCAATGTGACTGATGTCCAGATTTTTAAATGGCACAATGGCATCCAAACGATTTCTAAACTCAGGTGTAAAGACCCGCTTAATTTCCTGCATGGCATCACTGCTGTGGTCCTGTTCAAGGAAACCAAAACTACTGCGACCATGCAGGGTGGCGCCGGCATTGGTGGTCATCACCAACATGACATGGCGAAAATCTGTTTCGCGGCCATTGGAGTCGGTGAGTTTGCCGTTGTCCATAACCTGTAACAGAATATTCATAATATCCGGATGGGCTTTTTCGACTTCATCGAGCAGCACAATGGCATGCGGTGTTTGATGAACCTTATCGGTCAACAGGCCACCTTGTTCATGACCAACATAGCCCGGAGGCGCACCAATCAGTTTAGACACGGCATGCGGTTCCATGTATTCGGACATATCAAAGCGAATGAGCTTAAGGCCTAAATGGTGCGACAGTTGTCTCACCACTTCAGTTTTGCCGACACCGGTGGGGCCGGCGAATAATAAGTTTGCCACAGTGCGGTGATCGCGGTTTAAGCCGGCTCGGGACATTTTAATGGTATCGGCTAAGATTTCGATGGCTTCATCTTGACCGAATATAACGTGTTTTAAGTTGCGTTTAATGGACTTCAAACGATCGGTGTCCTGTTGATTTAAATCTGCCACCGGAATTTTTGCAATCGAGGCCACCACGCGCCGTGCATCAGCCGCTGAAATGGCTTGTTCTTGCAAACCATGAATACGTTGCCAGGCACCGGCTTCGTCAATGACATCGATGGCCTTATCCGGTAAAAACTTATCACTGATGTGTTTTGCGGATAGTTTTACCGCAGCGGTCACCGCTTCATCCAGATAATTGACGTCATGGAAGTCTTCATAATAAGGCTGTAAACCACGTAAAATTTGAATGGCTTCAGATTCGGAAGGTTCAGTGATGGTGATTTTTTGAAAACGTCTGGCCAAGGCACGGTCACGATCAAAAATGGTGCGCACTTCATCCTGAGTGGTGGCACCAATACAGCGCAAACTGCCTTTACTCAAGGCTGGTTTTAATAAGTTTGAGGCATCCAAAGAACCGCCTGAGACAGCGCCGGCACCGATAATGGTGTGAATTTCATCAATAAACATGATGGCATGATCAATGTCAGCAATGTATTTAATCACTGATTTAAGCCGTTTTTCAAAATCCCCCCGGTATTTTGTGCCGGCCAACAAAGCGCCCAAATCTAAAGCAAAAACTTGTGCATCACGCATCACTTCAGGGACTTCATTATTGATAATTTTCAATGCCAAACCCTCGGCAATGGCGGTTTTACCGACGCCGGGCTCACCCACCAATAAGGGATTATTTTTAGAACGGCGCATTAACACTTGAATAACCCGTTCGACTTCTTGTTCGCGACCTATCAGAGGATCGATTTTAGCTTGTTTTGCTTTTTTATTCAGATTGACCAAAAAGCTTTTACCGCTGTCAGGTTTTTTCTTGTCATCGGTGTCGTCCTGATTCTCTTGCTGTTCGGTTAAGGGTTGTTCCACCTCATCAAAGCCGCCATGGGCAATACTTCTCACCACGTCATACCGTGACACCCCTTGCTTATTGAGTAAGTAAACCACATGAGAATCGGTTTCATCAAACATCGCCACCAGTACCCGATCACCGGTCACCTGGCCGACTTCAGCTGATTGGGCGGAATATATGGCGCGTTGAATGACCCGTCTAAATGCCAAAGTTGGTTGGGTCTCAAAGTCCGTTTCAGCCGGTAGTATTTTGACATGTTGTGCGATTAAAACCTGTAGTTCTTGTTCCAACAGGTGTAAATCAGCCCCCACCATTTTAAGCACTTGTAAAGCTTGCTTGTTTTTAAGCAAAGCCAACATTAAATGCTCCATGGTTAATAATTCATGGCGCTTTTGCCGGGCGAGGGTGTATATTTCGCTGATGTTTTGATCTAACTGGCTGTCTAACATTTACACCACCTCGCTAACACACAGCAACGGATGCTCATGATCACGGGCATAGTCGTTGACTAATGTGGTTTTGGTTTCGGCCACCTCATGAGTGAAAATTCCACACACACCTTGTCCACGGGTATGGACATGTAGCATAATTTTGGTGGCTTGAGATTCATCCATATAAAAGAATTTACGCAGCACTTCAATGACAAAATCCATGGGCGTAAAGTCATCGTTGATGAGCATCACCTTATACATTTTTGGGTCATTAATCTGCGATTCGAGTTGTTCCAGCAGTTCAACGCCTTGTTGGGTTTTGTTTTGTTTATCTGTCATGGGTAATTGTATTGTTTATCATTGCCTCATAATATCATGGTTAAACACATGGTTTTCAAGTCATCTGTTCTGTAATCTATTTTACACCAAGCGACGTCAAAATTAAAAAAATCGCCAAATGATTGTTTTGTCATTCAATTTTGATGATATCACGCTAAAATACAAGCATGAAAAAAATAAAAGTGGCCATCAGTGCCTGTTTACTTGGCCAGGAAGTGCGTTATAACGGCGGTCATAAACACGCCCCATTTTGTACCCAGGTTCTTGCCAGGTGGTTTGAGTTTGTACCCATTTGTCCCGAAGTTGAGATTGGATTGGGTGTGCCGCGCGAGCCAATCCGCCTGGTCATGGAAGATAATCAGGTGAAAGCCAAAAATGTCAATGACCACAAGCATGATTATACGGAGCAATTAGCAAAACTGGCTGAAAAGCGACTGCCTCAATTAGACGATGTTTGCGGTTATATTTTTATGCAAAAATCACCCAGCTGCGGACTCTTTCGGGTGAAAGCCTATTTGCCCAATGGCATGCCCCATAACGAACCACAATCAGGTATTTATGCCAAAGCCATTGATGATGCTTTACCCCTATTGCCCAAAGAAGAAGCCGGCCGACTCAATGATATGCGGCTGCGAGAAAATTTTATTATTCGGGTGTTTGCCACTGACACATGGCGTCGTGAGGTGCTGACAAACCCATCACCCGGCGCTTTGGTGGATTTTCACCGTCGCCATAAATTTTTACTGCAGGCCCACTCAGAAGTCAGGTATCGAGATTTGGGCCGTATTGTCGCCAATGCCGGAATTGGTGAATCGCTACGCGATGATTATTTTCTATTATTTATGCAATGCCTGGCCAAACCGGCAAAAATAAAAAGCCATGTCAATGTTCTCTATCATTTGCTGGGCTTTTTCAAAAAAGAACTCCCCAGCGACGCCAAAGCTTCCATCATTAAAACCATTGAGCAATACCAGCAGGAAAAGGTCTTTCTGATGACGCCTTTGACATTAATGCGCCATTATGCAGAAGTCCATCAAGTTGATTATCTATTGGATCAAAAATACCTAAACCCCTATCCCAGTGAATTGGGGTTACAGAATCACTTGTAAGAAATAGTCAGGGAGACGAATCGAGCTAAAGGCCAAACTTCACAGTAAATAAACCTTGTGAATTAATCAAGTATGCTTGAATAAATTGGTTTGATTGACAGTAAGTAACCGCTTGGTTGATGTCACAGCCCTTGTCTAATTTTAATGATAAAACGACCAATGATGGGTAAATGTTCAAAAAAAGCTTCGCTGGAGTTCCAAAAATCGTGTTGAAAAGTGATTTTGCCGTGTTCGTTGAATCTTAACTGGCTGATACCGACTGAATTGGTTTGGATGTCTTGACCCATGGTTGAAAACGCCATGTGCATGCGCCAACGCACATAATAATCCTGTTCGCTTTTGATAACCTCAAGTATTTCAACACGGGAGTCGGCGCTTGCCGCTGTTTTGCTTAAATAATCTACCAGTTCATCGATGTCGGTAATAATTTTGAAGGTGTCATTAAAATACAGTTCTTCGGCATACACTGCACGGATATTTTCAGGCGTGGCGCCTTCTGACATGTCGGTAAATATCTTCTCCATCTGCTTTTTTGCATCAGCCTGGTGGGTGGCAGTCTGTTGAGATAGGGCATCGAAATAAGCCTCAAAACTGGCATCGGGTTTATGGTTCGGGGTTCGGGTACAGGCATAGAGAATCAGGCTAATCAGTGCCAATATGATGATGACTTTAATCACAAGAATCACTCAGTTATAAAACACTGCATTGTATGTAAGGCGGTGTCAAGTCCTTGTGAAAGCATGCCTGAATGACTTCAGATGGCGGCTTCACATAGTTTTCACCGGACAATCATAAAATAAGGGTTTTTAAACAATCCTTATTCATGAAAAAGCCGTGGTTACAATGGTTCGATAACGAGCAAAACAGTGTCTCATCACAGGGCAAGCATATCACCTGGTATCGAATTACACCTTTTATCCTGCTGCACCTGGCATGCTTGTTGGTGTTTGTTGTACCCTTTTCTCAATTTGCTTTAGTGGTTTGTGTGCTGTCTTATGTTATTCGCATGTTTGCCATCACGGCGTTTTATCACCGCTATTTTTCACACAAGTCTTTTAAAACGGGACGTATCATGCAAGCGATTTTTGCGATTATTGGTGCCACAGCCACCCAGCGGGGGCCATTGTGGTGGGCAGCCCATCATCGTCATCATCATATTCATGCGGATTCAGAATCAGATGCACACAGTCCTCAGCATGGATTTTGGCACAGCCATATGGGGTGGTTTTTACAGGATAAAAATTTCAATTCGCGACATGAACACATCAGGGATTTAAATCAATTTCCCGAGCTCCGATGGATTGACCGATACGATATTGTTTTTCCGGTGTTGTATATGATTTTCTTGTACGGTCTCGGCACAGCTCTTAATGCCCTGTATCCGAGATTAAATACCTCAGGATTGCAACTGGTTTTGTGGGGTTATGTTATTTCGACCGTGGTGCTGGCGCATGTTACCTATGCCATTAATTCACTGGCTCATGTCTGGGGTGGTCGTGACTTTGACACCGATGATAACAGCCGCAACAACTTTATACTGGCTCTGCTGACACTGGGAGAAGGCTGGCACAACAACCACCATTGCTGCCCCGGCTCTGTTCGTCAGGGTTTTCGTTGGTGGCAAATTGATGTGAGCTATTATGTGCTATGGATGATGGCAAAGGTGGGATTGATCTGGGATCTCAAACAACCCAATCAGGTCTTGTTGGCTAAGCGTAAACTCAGCAAGGTGTCACCATGAAAGTGGCCATAATTGGCGGTGGAATTTCCGGATTGATGGCGGCGGATACCCTCAATGGGGTTCTTGATTATGATTTATACGAAGCTGCACCCTGTTTAGGCGGGCATGCCGACAGTCATGACATTAGCGTGGACGGCCAGTCATTGACGGTGGACACCGGATTTCTGGTCTATAACGAGTCGCGCTACCATCATTTTCGTGACATGCTGCAACGTTACGATGTCGCCAGCGAAGCCTCTGATATGAGTTTTGCCGTATCTAATCGTGTCACCGGTCTGGAATACAATGCCACCAGTCTCGGCAGCCTGTTCTGCCAGAAAAAAAATTTGGTAAAGCCACAATTTTATCGCATGATAATGGACATTGTGCGCTTCTACCGACAGGCACCAGAGGTACTTGAGTCGAAGAT
>QQUO01000313.1 GCA_008501575.1 Pseudomonadota bacterium | reverse complement strand
TTCCATCGACGTCGAAACCCAAGGTGAGGTTAAAGCCAAAAATCAAATTCCGTTAACCGCCCGTGTCAGCGGTCATATTGTTGCCATCAGTGACCAATTCGAAGAAGGTGCCGCCATTAATCAGGACACTGTTTTGGTCAAAATTGATGACACCGATTATAAAGTGGCTGTGGTCAGAGCCGAAGCACGGGTGGCTGAAGCCCAAGTCTCTCTGGAACGGGAGTTGGCCAACGCCAAAATCAAAAAAGACACCTGGGATCAGAAAAAAGGCAACACAAATCCCTCACCTTTTGCCCTCAACAAGCCGCAGGTTTTGGAGGCTGAGGCCAAGTTAAGGGCCGCCAAGGCTGATTTGGAAGAAGCCAAACTCAATGTACAACGCACCGAAATAAAAGTGCCTTTTAATGGTCGGGTGCTATCTCGCAACATCGGTTTAGGGCAATATGTTTCTGCCGGGGCCGCGTTAGGCCAGGTATTTTCAGTGGACGTGGCACAAGTGCGGCTGCCCTTAACCGACTTACAATTATCCGCCTTGCGTTTACCTTTGGGTTTTGAAGCACAAGCGGATAATGCCCCTGAAGTCATTTTTACCACCAACATTGGCCGCAGCCAGCACCAATGGCGTGGTCGCATTGTCCGCACCAATGCCGCCGTCGATCAAAACACCCGCCTGAGCTATGCCATCGCGGAAGTCGAGGACCCTTACGGTCAGGCCGCTGATGGTGGCACACCTTTTGCGGTGGGCATGTTTGTTAATGCCCGCATTAAAGGCTTTGAAGAAACAGATACCTGGGTGTTACCGCGAGATGCTTTGCGTCAAGAAGACACTGTTTATGTGGTTGATCAAGACAACAAGTTGAACATCCGCCAAGTGGATGTGTATGCCACCACCGCCGATGAAGTGTTTATCAGTGGCGGTGTCCAAACCGGTGAGCAGGTGGTGACCTCTGCCGCTACGAATGTCTATAACGGCATGTTGGTGGAACCGTTAACAGCCCAACCATCCGGTACAGAAGCCGGTGTGGTTTCAAAATTATAAGGAGACTGCAATGAATCGTTTAATTGCCTGGTGGGCGCATAATCACGTGGCAGCCAATTTAATGATGATTGGCATATTCTTGGCCGGTTTCATTGGCTTTACCAGTATGGAACGGGAAATGGAGCCCCAGGTGCGCTTTCCCGGATTATATATTGGCGTGAATTGGCCGGGGGCCTCTCCTCAAGAAGTGGAAGAACAACTGGTGGCCCGCATCGAGGAATCGGTGAGTGATATGGATGCCATTGAATGGGTTCGCTCAACTTCTCGAGAAGGTGGTGGCGCCGTATATATTTTGGCCGAGCAACAGGTTGATTTCACCCAGTTTCTCAATGATGTCAAAATCCGCATTGATTCCATTTCTACCTTTCCCACAGATATGGAACAACCGATTGTGCAACAATGGATTAACCGCAATGAGTTTATTCGTATTGCCGTACATGGCGATATGGGAGAACGGGAACTGAAACGACTGGCCGAGAAGCTGCGCCGAGAAGTGGCCCAATTACCGGCCATAACGGTGGTTGAACTGTTTGGCACACGTGCAGAAGAGGTCTCTATTGAAGTCGGTGAGACCGCTTTAAAACGCTATAACTTAACATTTTCTGAAGTCGCCAATGCCATCCGCAACGCCTCCATGAACCGCTCAGCGGGTACGGTTCGCACCCAAACAGGCAATTACCAGCTGAAAGTCCGGAATCAGGCCGATACCCAGACAGATTTTGAGGACATCGTTATTCGTGAAGATGCCAACGGCGGTTTGGTGCGGGTCGGCGATGTTGCCACGGTCATCGACGGCTTTGAGGATGAACCGATTTTGGCCACTTTGAACGGCGAACCTGCCGTACTCATACAAGTGATGACCACCGAAATTATGGACATTGTGACGGCTTCCAAAGGTGTTAATGAATGGATTGCCAAACGCCAGGAAAGCTTGCCTGACAATGCCAAGCTGACCTTATGGACCGATCAGGCAGAAGACTTTAACAGCCGCATGAGTACCATCACCTCGTCGGCATTTATCGGTCTGATTTTGGTGCTGTTTGTGTTAATGATGACCTTACGCCCGAAAGTCGCCTTATGGGTGGCGGTGGGTATCGCCACCGCCTATGCCGGCGCCTTTGTGTTTTTACCGACGGTCGGTGTGTCATTAAATATGCTGTCCACTTTCGCTTTTTTACTGGTGCTGGGGATTGTGGTGGACGATGCCATCGTTGTCGGGGAAGGTATTCATGGCAAATCCATGGAAATGGGTGGTGGTGTTAAGGCAGCCATTGCCGGCACCCAAATGGTGGCCAAACCCGTTATTTTCGGGGTTGCCACCACCATCATGGCTTTTCTACCGTGGTTATTTTTAAGTGGTTCCACCAGTGAGTTCACCCGCCACATTACCTGGGTGGTGATTTTGGCTTTAAGTTTTTCTTTGATTGAATCTTTGTTTATTTTACCGGCTCATTTATCCACAATGAAGCCACGGGTGGTGCACAACCGCTTTGGTAAATTACAAAAGAAAATTGCCCACGGTATTATTCATTTTGCCGATAAACGCTACCGTAAAATGATTGATTGGTCATTAAGCCACCGCTACATCACCGCCAGTTTCTTTATTGGATTACTCATCATCGGTTTTGGTATGTTTGGTGCCGGCATTGTCAAAAAAGGCTTTATGCCGGAAATTGAATCTGATGAAATTATTGTTAATGTGGTGCTACCCGAAGGCGCACCATACAGCCGTGCTTTAGAAATTTTGGCACAGTTACAAAACGCTGAGAAACAACTGGTGGATGAAGTGAACGAGCGCACCGAAGGTGAGGGTCAATTGATTGAAAATTGGTACACCCGCTCGCGCCGTGACAGTGTCCTGGCGATCGTTAAATTGGCACCCCCTGAAATTCGTGATATGAGTGCCAAGGATGCCTCCATTCGGCTGCGTGAGCTTATGGGTGAAATTCCCGATGCCAAGGAAGTGTCGGTGGAATACACCGATGGTGACAATGACCCGGCTTTTGAGGTCTCGATACGTCATCCGGAGTTATCCACTTTACGTGCCGCCACCGCCGATTTAGAAAATCAATTACGCACCTATGAGACCCTGTATGATGTTCGCAATAATTTAGACGGTGCCACCGAGGAAATTCGCATCACCTTAAAACCCGGCGCTAAAAAACTGGGGTTGTCTCTGGCGGATGTTAACCGTCAGGTTCGCCAGGCCTATTTTGGTGAAGAGGTTCAACGTTTACCAAGAAATGGCCAGGATGTTCGGGTCAAAGTACGTTATCCCAAAGCCGATCGTTATTCGATTGAAAGCTTGAATAATTTCCATGTCCGGACACCAGATGGTCATACCGTGCCATTATTGGCGGTGGCTGAATTGGAGTTTGCACCGGGTATCCAAAGTATTCGCCGCTGGAACGGTAACCGTGCCGCCCGGGTCAGTGCTGACATGAAAGACAATGTCCGCCAGGATATCGTTGATGATTTGGAAGCGAATTTTTACCCGGCCTGGGAAAAACGCTATCCGGGGATAATTCGTGGCGCCATTGGCCAGGCCGAAGGTGAAGCGCGCTTCTTTAAAGAATTAATGGGTCTGTATTTAATCGCATTCTTCTCCATGTACGCCCTACTGGCCGTTGCCTTTAAAAGTTATGCGCAACCGATATTAATACTGATTGCCATCCCTTATGCCTTTATTGGCGCAGTGGTCGGGCACTCAGTCTTTAACCTAACCATGGCCATTTTCAGTTACTTCGGTATCGCCGCCGCCGCCGGCGTGGTGGTCAATGATAATCTGGTACTGATGGATTATTGTAACCAACTTAAAGAAAAAGGTATGGCGGCCAAAGATGCCATTATCGAAGCCGGGGTTGCCCGTTTTCGACCGATTCTGCTCACCTCTGTAACCACCATTGTCGGACTGATGCCGATGATGCTGGAGCGTTCCATTCAAGCGGCCTTCTTACAGCCCGTGGTGGTCTCACTGGCATTCGGCGTCTTTATGGCATTCTTTGTCACCCTGTTTATGGTGCCGGCACTGTATGCCATCGGCCTTGATATTCATGATTGGAAAGAACGCAGCAAAACCAGATTATTTGGCTCAAAACCTGACCATAAAAACTTACCGGAATCCTCAGCAGAAATTAAACAAAGCAGCTGATAGGCAATAACAAAGAGCGACAAGGATGTCGGCTATTTGTACAATTTGTTAATTATGCCCACTCGATTGCAAACGAGTCAGGTGTTTTTGGATAAGGTCTGGTGGTAAAAAACTGGCGGTAAAAGAATTATGAATTAATTGTTTTATTTCCTCATCACTCAAACCAATGGCAGTTTGTAACCGGGCAAAATTTTCATTTAAATAACCGCCAAAATAAGCTGGATCATCTGAATTTATCGTTACCCTAATGCCCTGCTGTAACATTGTTCTAACCGGATGATTTTTTAAATCAGCAACCACCTTTAGTTTTAAGTTCGACAAGGGACAAACCGTTAAAGCTAAATTTTTAGCGACAATTGTTTTAACCAATTCAGCATCATCCAAACAGCGATTGCCATGATCGATGCGATCCACTTCTAATAAATTAATGGCTTGCCAGATATAGTCTGCCGGCCCTTCTTCGCCGGCATGTGCCACCAATTTAAAGCCGTCCTTTTTCGCCTGAGCAAATATTCTTTGGTACTTTTCCGGTGGATGGCCCAGTTCAGAAGAATCCAAACCAATGCCAATAATTTTATCCTTGTGGCGCACAATATCCGGGTAAATATCAAATGCCGCTTGTTCCGGTAAATGCCTTAAAAAACAAGCAATAATCCCAAAGCTGATACCCAACTGCGATTCACCATCCATCAATGCCCGATACAGTCCATTGATAACTGTGTCAAAATCAATACCGCGGTCTGTGTGGGATTGTGGATCAAAGAAAATTTCCGTATGGACAATATGATCCGCTTGCGCTCGCAACAAATAAGCCCACGTCAAATCATAAAAATCCTGCTCGGTTTGGAGCACACTGACACCTTGATAGTAGATATCCAGAAATTCCTGAAGATTATTAAAGTCATAAAGATTTTTTAAATCGGTTATAGATTTATATGGCAAATTAATGCCATTGCGCGCGGCAATTTCAAACATCAACTCCGGCTCAAAACTGCCTTCGATGTGCATATGCAATTCTGCTTTGGGAAGTGATTGGTACAGTGGTTTTGTCATTCGAGGCCTCTAAAACTATGATTAAAAATTATTGAGTGAATAAACTCAGCTTATTATTTTTGTATGAATATGTCCACGCACAAATAAAAACATGGTCAAGCGACTGGCCGATTTGTCAAACCGCACAACCATCAACCTGTTTTTATCACCCGTAACCGCACCCCTTGCGGGTGCCGAATCTAATCTGGCCGTAATCAATGGTCTTACTATTGCGATTTCTGCCACCAATGTATCCCATATGATACGGGGCATGGCAGGGACAAGCCCTGCGGCTACGATATAAAAAAAACCAAAATTTTCATGCCTGTCCCAGTTTTATTAACTCAAAATAGACGGCAGTTAATCGCTGAAATAGACTTGTGATTATATGGCTTAACAATCCAGTTATGTATCAATGGCCTCTTCAATCAAAGTCAGAATGGTGTTCAAATTATCCATCAATGGCCGGTAATGGTTCGTCTCGGTGGCTTCGCTGGTGAGGATAAACATCAATAAATTGTTTTCAAATGCCTGCGACTGTAACAGGTGCAGGTTACTTTTTACCGGCGAATCTGTGCTTTCATGAGCACCGGCAGCCAGTGCGTCAGCCTGTTGTAAAACCGTTTTAAAGCGGGTGTCAGAACCACGGAAGAAGTCGATTAAATATTCTCTTTGCAGCTTGAGGTCTTGTTCTTGTTTGGCAATGTCTTCTAAATTAGCCAGCCAGTTGGTTAAAAAACGCCGCAATCGGGCCGGTTCAATATCCTTTAGACTACCCGAGTTCATCATTTCCGTGAGTAATGAATTATTCGGGTTATAGGCCACATCGTTATTAAGCGCTTGCATCAGTAACTGCGAAAAGTGCACCTCATCGACTTGCTCCAAAGGTTGATTGATTAATTCTGTAAGGGCACGGGCACTGGCCAGATTGCTGTTATTCACGTCAATCAGGACGGCCAGCTTTTGTTTGTTATCAAGGAACTCGGATTTTAATCCGGCTAAATAAACCTGCGCTTTGGCCTGAGTGGCTTTATTTTGATAATGGTTATTAATCGAAACAGCAATCAGAATCCCCACAACCACCAACAGAATTTCGCCAAGGGCATACAATAGATAATTACTGAAGCGCCGTTCTCCTAACAGCCGTCGTCTGATTATTCGTAAGCGTGTCAGCATCTTGTTACCTTTTGATGAATCCTTTTAATTATAAACGGATACGCTTTCAGGCAAAATAAAATTTAAAACCAAGCTCAAACTTCGATCCCTTCTGTCGGATTATGATCTTCTCGAGGCTGCCATATAATTTCACTGTAACAATGGGACAGAATAATCACTTCAAACATCACCACCAGAAGGGTGATGATTCCTGAGACAAAAACCATAAGAAACCCAAAACCCGGGATAAAATCAAGAAGAATAGATGTCACCATTGGAAAGACAATAATTAAAAAAAACAACATCCATTTATGGTTTTTTGTCTTGTTCCAAATTGCATTCATATTGACACGATTACCAATGGCCAAGGATGGGAAAATTAACGCCAAACGTGAAGCAATCACCGCGCCTATCATATAAACACCGAACAGTATAACTTTACTTGTTCCGCTCAGTGTACTTTGTTTACCGCCACCGAAATCTCCTAATATCATCAACAGGGTCAACAATATCCAGCTTAAAAACATAAGCAAAATAACAACGCCAAAAATTGCCAACATAAAGAGAACTTCTTCTGACCGCCATTTAAATATATTCTTATAACTTGTTTCTTTTAACAAAACACAACGATGAATTAATACCGCAAACTTAGCGTATATAACCCCTAATAAAAAGGGATAGATAAGAATAAACGCAGATCTACGATTAATGATCATTGTTAAATAGCTCAAGGAAAAAATAACGACTCCGAATACTGCGCCAAATAACAATAATGGCTTAATATTCTGTTTAAAGGATTGTTCAGACAGACGAAGGATATGGGAAATATTAATTTTTGAGGACATGGATGGCAACCAAATCGATTATTCTATTACAGTTAAGCACCGATTTTTAATTAAAAAGAACTTGATGTATATAAATCTTAATGAGCACCTCCTCTGAATAGAAAATATATCTAATAATTACCTGATTTTAGATAGCTGCGATGCCTGTCCCAGCTTTTGTTTCTCTGTTTTTTTACGGTATTTTTTTTGCCACAATGGGTCAAAATCGCTACACGCAGTAATAAATGGAACAATTCAATAAATAAGGCGACATTTATTAGGGACTTAACATATAATTGTATCTAAAGACATCGCAACAACCGATGCAATACAATAAATTAAGGAGCATACCATGATTAAATTTAGTTTCATTGTTGTGGCCATAATGGCTCAATTCTCTGCCCAGGCTGAAGACATTAAAGCCTTGGTGGGCGGGATGTTAATTGATGGTTTTAAAGACCAGCCAATTCAAAACAGTGTGGTTATTATTCGCGACGATAAAATTACTGCCGTGGGAACGGTTGGTGAAATAGAAATCCCTTCTGCAGCCAAAATCATCTCCACTGAAGGTATGACTGTTTTACCGGGTTTATGGGATATGCATGTCCACCTGCAAATTAATGGACATGCCGATTACAAACATTGGCACAGCACCTATCCACCCCGGTTTGAAAAAGATATTATGCCGGCTTCGGCGCATCAGTTACTCATGGCAGGGGTGACTTCGGCGCGTGATTTAGGCGCGCCCTTAGAGGCCATTATCAATATCCGTGATGCCATCAATCGGGGTGATATTCCCGGTCCAACCATGTATGTTTCAGGTCCTTTTATTCAAAAAGAACCTTATCCTGGCACAGAATTATATCGATGGGGTGTAACCGATGCCAAGGATGCCAGAAAAAAAGTCAAAAGACTCGCGGATGCCGGTGTTGATGTCATCAAGCTGATCGACCAGGATCAAATGTCTGAAGCAGAGTTAATGGCTGTGGTTGACGAAGCCCATAAAAATAATTTACCTGTGGTGGCCCACGCCCACCGACCCAAAGAAATATTATTGGGGTTGAAAGCAGGTGTCGATAATTTTGAACACACCGGTTTATCCACTGCACCGGAGTATCCACCGGAGGTTATCGCGGGTTTACGTGAAAGGGCGGCGCAAATGAACATCGGTCCCTTATTTTGGACCCCAACTGTTGAGGGCCTGTTTAATTATGATTATGTCAAAAATAATCCGGAAAAACTCGATAATACCAGCTGGCACTTAGACTTACCCCAGGACATTATTGACGACATTAAGGGCTCTATTGAACATCCGGAACGGTTATCCTATTTTCAAATCACCAGTAAACGCAAACCCACTTTAAAGCGAAAATTTCAACAGCTCATCGATGCCGGTGTGGTTTTATTGGTCGGTACCGACAGCGGTATACCACTAAAATTTCACAGCCAATCCACCTGGAATGAACTCGACATTTGGGTTCGTGAAATGGGGGTGTCACCAATGGATGCCATTCGGGGCGCCACTTATTGGCCCTCTGTGATGATGAAAAAAGACCATGAAGTGGGTACCATCACGCCCGGTAAATATGCCGATATTATCGCCGTTAAGGGCGATGTTCTGCGTTATATCAATTTATTACAAGATGTGGATATGGTATTTAAACATGGTCAACGGGTTAAATAAACGTTCGCTCTCACAGCCACAATTGTGAGTTCACTGCTTTACGCTTCTGCAAAGAGGCGTAGATAGCTAATAAAATCGGTGCTGCGCCACCCTGAATTTGGTGATTGCCGGGTACCCAAGGCGCTTTATCAGTCAATACTGTTTAACCGACTTTTATTGCAAATTCATGGTCGTTAGTGAACAATAAGCGCTTTTGTTCAACAACCACCAGCGATGAATTCAAAAACTGAGTCAGTAACCGAGACCAAATCCACAAACAAAAACTTATCCAAAACGCCACAAAAACCCCCTAAACAATCCGGTGGCTGGTTTGCTAAATTCTTAGCTTTTATTGAGTGGTTGGGGAATTTATTACCGCATCCGGTGACCTTATTTGCCCTGTTCTGCTTGTTTGTGATTTTATTCAGTGGTTTTGCTGAGTGGTTGGGCATCAGTGCGGCCGACCCACGACCGGAAGGTGGTGGCCGGGTTGAAGGTGGTGTTATTGAAGTGATTTCTTTGTTTTCTGCCGAAGGTTTGCGGCGGATTGTTGCCGGATTGGTGACTAACTTTACCGGCTTTGCACCCTTGGGAACGGTTTTAGTGGCTTTGCTCGGTGTTTCAGTGGCTGAACATTCGGGGCTGTTATCGGCCGGCATGCGCTCTATGGTGATGGGTGCTTCAAAGCGTATGGTCACGCTGACCATCGTGTTTGCGGGTGTGGTGTCAAACACCGCTTCAGAGCTGGGTTATGTGGTGTTGATTCCACTGGCAGCCATGATTTTTCATTCTTTGGGCCGACATCCATTGGCCGGTTTGGCAGCGGCTTTTGCCGGCGTCTCGGCGGGTTACAGCGCTAACTTGTTTTTAGGCACCGTGGATCCATTATTGTCCGGCATTACTGAAGAAGCCGCCCGATTGATTGACCCGACTTATTCTGTTGGTGCGGAAGTTAATTATTATTTTATGGTTGTCAGTACCTTTTTGATTGCCATTTTGGGGACCTTTGTTACGGAGAAAATTGTTGAGCCACGCCTCGGCAAGTATGATGACAAAGAAGCCAGTATTGACTTGGGTGAACAAAAAATTGAAGGCGTCACGGACCAAGAAAGAAAAGGCCTCAAAATGGCCGGTTTAAGTTTTCTTATTTTATGCATATTATTGGCCTTAACCATCGTTCCTGAGTGGGGTATTTTGCGCCATCAGGAAACCGGTGAAGTGGCCGGTTCTCCGTTCTTAAAAGGTATCGTGGTGTTTATTTTTATCACCTTTGCCATTCCCGGTTTTGTTTACGGCAAGGTGGTCGGCACCATGAAGAATGACCGTGATGTCATCGATGCCATGAGTAAGAGTATGGGCACCATGGGTTTGTATATTGTTCTGGTGTTTTTTGCGGCACAATTTGTGGCCTTCTTTAAATGGTCTAATTTAGGTACGGTGTTGGCGATTAAAGGCTCTATTTTTATTCAAAGTATGGGCTTAGACGGGCCCATTATTTTTCTGTTTTTTATTATCCTGTGTGGCATGGTGAACCTATCCCTGGGCAGTGCCTCGGCACAATGGGCAGTGACCGCACCGATTTTTGTACCGATGCTCATGCTGGTGGGTTATGCCCCGGAAACCATCCAGGCCGCCTATCGAATCGGCGATTCCGTGACCAATGTCATCACCCCGATGATGAGTTATTTCGGCCTGATTCTGGCCATGGCCTGTCGCTATAAAAAAGACTTAGGTATCGGTACTTTAATTGCCACCATGTTGCCTTATAACATCGTGTTCTTTGTCGGCTGGACTTTGCTGTTTTATTTGTGGGTTTTTGTTTTGGGTCTTCCGGTGGGCCCGGGTGCAGCCACTTATTACACACCATAAGCCAATATTGCGTCATTTATCTGCGGTTGTAACCATAAAAAAAAGGGCTATGCTTTAGGACAAGATCGCTTTTGATCTTTAATTAGCGTATTATTTACAGAGACAATTTT
>QQUO01000110.1 GCA_008501575.1 Pseudomonadota bacterium | reverse complement strand
CGTGATTGCCGACGGTTTTGATCAACAACTGGACGAACTGCGCACAATGAGCAGCGATGCCGGTCAATATTTATTGGATTTTGAAAAACAAGCACAACAGGCCTCGGGAATCAGTGGCCTGAAAGTTGGCTATAACCGCGTCCATGGTTATTACATCGAGGTTTCTAAACTGCACAGCAATAAGGTTCCTGAACACTACATCAGGCGACAAACGCTGAAAGCCGTGGAACGTTATACCACCCCGGAATTAAAAGAGTTTGAACAAAAGGTGTTGAGCAGTAAGGATAAATCCTTGGCCTATGAAAAGCAGCTTTACCAAGAACTTCTTGATTATTTTTCGCCTTTTATCAGTGACTTACAAAAAACAGCTGAACTTCTTTGTGATATCGATGTGGCCTGTAATTTAGCCGCTCATGCGGTCCTACATAACTACACTCGACCAACATTAAACCAAGACATTAAAATCGAAATAATTCAAGGTCGACATCCGGTGGTGGAACACCATTTGCACAGCCCTTTTGAAGCCAATGATTTATTGATGGACAGCAGTCGCCGTTTGCACATGATAACCGGGCCCAATATGGGCGGAAAATCAACTTATATGCGGCAATCAGCATTGATTGTCTTATTGGCCAAAACCGGTGGTTTTGTGCCCGCCCAAAAAGCCCTTATTGGTGACATTGATCGCATATTTACCCGCATAGGTGCTGGCGACGACCTCAGTCGTGGCCGCTCCACATTTATGGTTGAGATGAGTGAGACGGCCACCATTTTGCACCATGCCAGCGAACGCTCGTTGGTGTTAATGGATGAAATTGGCCGTGGCACCAGTACTTATGATGGTTTATCACTGGCTTATGCCTGTGCCAATCACCTGGCCAGCGACAACCGGGCCCTGTGTCTGTTTGCCACCCATTATTTTGAACTCACTGAATTGGCCGAACAATTACCCGGTGTTATAAATGTCCATTTAAGTGCCGTTGAACATAAGCATCGCATCGTGTTTTTACATAAAGTCAAAAAAGGTGCGGCCAACCAAAGTTACGGTATTCAGGTGGCAGCCTTAGCCGGCTTACCCGATAAAACCTTACGCCAGGCCAAACATTATCTGCAACAATTAGAACAATCCGATAAAAACAAAAACAGTCCACAACTGAGCTTATTTAACCAAGACGATAAGCCATCGGAAAAAACCACACCCGCTTACTTGGATTTGTTAAGTACTCTGAACCCTGATGAACTGACACCAAAACAGGCTTTAGAAGCCCTTTACACTGTCATCGAATTAATTAACAACAGTGAGACATAATCAAATTTTCGGATCGTGGTGCACTCTCATTGTGCTGATTTTATTGATAAATACACCACGCTGATTACAGCTCAAACTCGATGCGATAGCTGCGTGAGAGATTGTTGGTAATACCCTGATTCTTTGGCGGTTCAAACTGCCACTTTTGCAGTGATTCTTTGGCCGGATTTACGAAAATCCGCCCGCGTGAAGAATACTTTTCCTCTTCAAGTGCAATAACTTCACCGTCAGGGTTAATGGTAACCATAATATCGACCCAACCCTCTAAACGATTGCGAGCGGCAGTGATGGGGTATTCTAATGGTGCTTGATT
The DNA here is from genome assembly GCA_008501575.1 of Pseudomonadota bacterium. Taxonomy (GTDB): domain Bacteria; phylum Pseudomonadota; class Gammaproteobacteria; order Xanthomonadales; family Marinicellaceae; genus Marinicella. The sequence goes on along the minus strand of QQUO01000110.1, from coordinate 1,081 downwards.
GAGTACTTGCCATTGATATTGCTCACTGGCAAACTCAGTTTCAGCGTCACCTTGTAAAGGAATATCATCGTCAACCGCCGGTTCATTGACAGCCACCTCTGTGGCACCTTGCTCTGTGGTATCTTCCGCAACAATCTCCGGTTCTGCGACTGCCGCCTCCGTGGTCTCCGTTTCAGTTATTTGTGGTGGTGTGGGTTGTTCTATTATTGGTGGCACAAAATCTATGCGATAAACTTTACTAACCAACTCTGTGACACCTTGTTCTTGCGGTGGTTGAAAAATCCACTGTCGCAGCGAATCCTCTGCCGCTTCAACATATATGGCGGCCTCATCCGAATAGTCAACAGTCTGGACAGAAACCACATCACCCTGAGGATTTAAGGTCACTTCCACATCCACCCAGCCATTGACTTGGTTTCTGATACCGCGCAAAGGAAAATCGACATCCGCCTCCTCAATCACCTGCCATTCATAAATGGCCGGTTCTATCACCGGTTGTTCTGGTAGCGCCTCAGGTTCGGGTTGCAATTCAGGCAAGGATTCCGGCTCAGCCGCCACGTCCTGTGCCTCAGCCGGTACCAATTGACTGTCGCTAACCGGTTCTTCAATGCTTGCAGCTGGTGCCACTGTCTCTTGTTGGGGCTCTTGTTCTTGTTCTTGTTTTTGTTCTTGTTCAGTGACTGTAGCAGGTATATCCACTGTTGGTCGTTCCAGACCCAGTTCTGATCGGTCAATGGTCAAATCATCCTTAAAATCTTGACTTAAATTTGGCCGCACCATGGTTTCAGTTTTTTGTCGTTCAGGCAACCCCGATGACCAACTGGGACGCCGTGTTTGTTCTTCAGATTGATTTTTTTGGTCATCATCATCTTGTGCCACAGCCCAATCACCGCCAACACACAACAAAATAATTATCACCACTCTCAACATGATTTTTCTCTAATGACTCGGGATAAAACATCATCAGTTAATTTAATAAAAGCTAACTGACATACTTGTTTTATATTCTACAAACTGTGACGGGCTTTGCAATCTTTTTAATCGGTGAAGCATGAATAATGAAGATTTAACACTTTTTAAT